>NZ_CP024308.1:300000-387881 GCF_002944405.1 Sinorhizobium fredii
GATTGCGCTCGATCTGTTTCGCGGCGGCTCAAAACTGTTCCTGGTGATCGGTTAAGCGGCCGCCGCGCGTGTGAATGGCGAACGTTGAAGGGAGAATGAGATGAGGACAATTGCTCGATGGATCACTGCAGCAGCATTGGCCCTTGGAGCGACATCTGCATGCACACAGGCTGTTGCTCAGGACCAGCAACAGGAAGTCGCCAAGCTTACCGGCTTCTGGCTCACGACACCGCATCCTGAACTGGCGATCCGCCCGGGAGAAACCGAAACGATTCCGCTGACGCTGCGCAATGCCAATTTGCCGCCGCAGCGGGCGTCACTTGAAGTTACAGGCATCCCCGATGGTTGGGGGTGGTCGCTGAAGGGCGGCAACCGCGAGGTTTCGGCTGTCATCGTGGCGCCTGATGCGACACAGGAAATCAGCCTGGAAGTGACGCCGCCGGAGGGCGCTAGCGGCGAGACCGTTCCGATCAACGTGAAAGCGCGATACACAAACCAGACCATAGATCTTCCCCTTGCGGTGAAGCTATCGGAGGCAGCGGAGGGTGGCCTTGAGCTGAAATCCGAGTTGCCGGCTCTGAGAGGCACGGCCAGCTCCACCTTCAGTTTCAAGATCGAAGCCACCAATGGTGGCGCGGAGGAGAACTTGTTCAGTCTCGCCGCCAACGTGCCCGAGGGATTTCAGTCACGCTTCAAGCGCGGCTATGGCGCGGAAGAGATCACCGGCTTGCCGATCGAGGCCGGTGCGAGCGAGAACCTGACATTAGAAGTCACGCCGCCGAGGTCAGCGCCGGCTGGCCGCTATCCGGTCGTGGTGGAGGTAGCGGGTGGTGGAACCAGCGCTACGGCCGAGCTGAGTATCGAAGTAACTGGCCAACCGGACGTTACGCTGACTGGCCCGCAGGAACGCCTCTCGGGACAGGCAGAGGCCGGCAAGGAGGCGAGCTTCCCGTTTACGCTCGCCAACAATGGCAGCGCGCCTGCGACCGACATCGAACTGTCGGCCACTCCCCCGTCAGGCTGGAAAGTCGAATTCGAGCCCGAGCGCGTCGATCTGATCGCGCCCGATGCCACGAGACAGGTGAACGTCAGGATTACCCCTTCTGAAAAGGCGATAGCGGGCGACTACATGGTCTCGGTGCGCGCGAGCGGCGGACCCGTGTCTGAGTCGGCTCAGTTCCGCGTCACCGTCAACACGTCGACGATTTGGGGCATGGCGGGGCTTGGCGTCATTGCAACCGCGGTGCTCGTGCTCGGTCTTGCTGTAATGAGGTATGGACGGCGATGAGCACGGCGGTCGTAGAGGCAAAAGGACTGGTGAAGCGCTACGGCTCCGCCGTGGCTGTTGCCGGAATCGATTTGTCGGTTCGTGCCGGAGAAGTCGTCGGCTTGCTCGGACCAAACGGCGCCGGCAAGACGACCACGATCCTGATGCTGCTGGGCTTGACCGAGCCGACCGAGGGCAGCGTGCGCATTCTCGGTAAGGACCCGCTGCAGCAGCCGCTCGAGGTGAAGCGAGAGGCAGGCTATCTGCCAGACGCCGTCGGATTTTACGACAGCATGTCAGGAAGAGAAAACCTCGCCTATACCGCTCGCCTTGCCGGCATGTCTTCCGAGCTTGCAAGGGAACGCATCGCCGCGGCGCTCGACAAGGTGCGGCTGACTGAGGTGGCTGACCGGCGTGTCGGCACGTACTCCCGTGGCATGCGTCAGCGGCTCGGTCTGGCCGAACTTCTGATGCGCAAGTGCTCCGTCGCCATCCTCGACGAACCGACCTCGGGCCTCGATCCACAGTCGACCGAGGAATTGCTCGATCTGATCAAGGCGCTGAGCCGCGACGGCATGACGATCCTGCTGTCGTCGCACATGCTCAACGTGGTGCAAACGGTCTGCGATCGCATTGCGTTGTTTAGCAACGGCAGGATCGGATTCCTCGGCACCATCGAAGAGCTCGCCGATAAGATCGGTGGAGGCGCATTCATCATCGATGTCGAGGCCGATGGCATCGACCTTTCCGAACTCGGCACGTCGGCCGAGGGCGTGAAGTCGATCGTGGCCGGTCGCCAGGGCCATTGGCTGGTCGAAGCCGAACGCGATGTTCGCCCGGAGCTCGCCCGCCTCATCGTTGATGCTGGTGGTTCCCTGAAGAATTTGGACCTGCGCCGGGCGCGGCTCGACCAAGCCTATAGTCGGTATTTCCGGGAGGTTGTCCATGACGCGTGAAGGTTCCCCCTTCAAGGGCACGGCAACGATTGCCTTCAAGGAAGCGGCCGATCATATGACCAGCGCGCGGATGCATCTGATCATGCTGCTCGTGCTGCTGACCGCGATCGGCGCCGTCTATGGTGCGATTGGGCGCATCACCGCAACGACAGCCGAGGATCCTTTCCTGTTCCTGAAGCTGTTGACGGAGGCGCGCGAGCCGCTTCCATCCTTCGCCGCCTTGCTTGGCTTTCTGTTGCCGCTGGTGGCGATCGCGCTGGGTTTCGACGCAGTCAACGGCGAATACGCCCGGCGGACAATGAGCCGGCTCCTGGCGCAGCCGATCTACCGCGATGCGGTGCTGTTCGGAAAGTTCCTCGGTGGCTTGCTTGTTATCGCCATCGCGCTGCTGACGCTCTGGCTGCTCATGACAGGCCTCGGCATCCTGTTCCTCGGTCTGCCTCCGTCGGCCGCCGACATCGTGCGGGGTGTGGCCTATCTCGCCGCGACGCTCGCCTACGCCGGTGTCTGGCTGGCGCTGGCGATCGCCTTCTCGACCTTGATCCGCTCGCCGGCGACCTCGGCATTGGCCGCCCTGTCGGTCTGGCTGGTGCTTGCGGTGTTCTGGGACATGATCGCGCCGCTGTTTGCAGGCGCGCTGGCTCCCATCGATCCGCTCGAGCCGATGACGGTGGTCACGCAGTTCGAAACGCAGCAGGCCATCAGCAGGTTCTCGCCTCAGACGCTTTACGGCGAAATCACCGGAATGCTGTTGAACCCCTCGGCGCGCTCGGTCGGCCCCTTGTTCTTCGATCAAGTCCAAGGCGCGATTGCCGGCGCACCGCTACCGACCGTGCAAAGCCTGCTGGTCGTATGGCCGCAGCTCTCGGGACTGGTCGCGGCGATGATCCTGCTCTTCACCCTGGCCTATGTCATCTTCCAGCGTCAGGAGGTCAGGGCATGATCGTTGCCGGGTGCTTCGTCACCCGCAAACTTGATGTCGCGTGAATGGAGGAGAACGATGGAGCACCATCGCTTTCGACATCCGGTCCCAATCTTCGTAGGTCTCGGATTTCCGGCCGAGATCCACGGCGTGAGCGAGGCCTACGCCTGGCTGAATGAGTGGCCGCCGTCAAAGCGGAATCCGGCTCACGCCATCGCGCTCAATGCCTGCAAAGCGGCAATCGCGGGCGAGATCGATGCCGAGGTCGCTCGCACGGCGCTTGTTGCCTGCGCGCGGCGGGCCAATCTCCTCGCGCCTGACGCCGGCACGATCGTCGGCGCGAACAGACCGACTCAGTCGACGTCGTTTCACAGGCCGGCGGCTGTAAACTGACCCGGTTATCGAGGCAGCGTCGATGCCGATCACCGCCGTGAACACCCAGACCACCGGCACTATCCTTGTCGCGTGACAATGACGGAAAGCGCCCGCCTGACTTCCTGGCGAACTTCATCGGGCTGATGACGGAGGGCGTCGGCTAACGTTCTAAGCTCGCGCCTCAAACCGTAGAGCTGATCCAGCAGCGCTAGGATGATCGGCACGGCGTCATCGTTGACGTTCATGTCATCGCGCAGCTCACAAACCAGACGGATTCGAGCGATGTCGACATCATCAAACAATGGAGCGGTCGCTACTTGAGACGGCACGATCCAGCCGCGGCGCACCCACTGGCGCAACTGTCTGGCGGTGAGAGTGCGGAAAAGTTCGAGAACCTGTCCTTCTGTCAGTCTCATGAGGCCCTCCTCAGCGCTTCGCGCGGATCGTAGGGATGTGCCCGGCTCCAGGTTTCCACGAGGCTTTCGAGAGCCGGATCTATCTTGTCGGGCAGAACCACTTGCAGCTTGATGCGCTGGTCACCGGCGGGGCCATGTCCACTCTTGACGCCCTTACCCCTGAGACGCAGTACATCCCCGGTGTTCGCCCCCTTCGGCACCGTCATCGACACCCGTCCGGAGACGGTAGGCACCTCGATCTTTGCGCCAAGCACCGCTTCGTAGAGTGTAATTGGCAGATCGATTTCGATGTCGTCGCCGTTGCGCCGGAAGAGCGGGTGAGAGCGGACTCTAATTTCGACGATGGCATCTCCACCCGCCCCGCCGCCACTCCCCGGCGCTCCCTTTCCTCTCAGCCGCAGCTTGCTGCCATCACGCGTCCCGGGCGGAATGGTCAGAGCGAGGGTGTTTCCGTCGGATAGGGTGATGCGGCGGCGGGCGCCATTAACGGCATCGAGAAACTCGACCTCCAATTGGTAATAAAGGTCCTGCCCGCGTGCTTGGAAACCACCCCCTCCCCGGCCACGGCCGAACAGATCGGAGAAGATATCGGACAGATCCTCGAATTCGCCCGCGCCGCCCGCCGATGTGTACCGGCCGGCCTGATTGGTGTCGGCGTAATTCCCGTAGAAACGCTGCTGGGGTTGCTCCATTCCGGAAGCATCGATCTCGCCGCGGTCAAAACGGGCGCGCTGCTCAAGATCGTTCAGTAGATGATAGGCTGCCGAAAGCGTCTTGAATTGGGCCTCCACCTTCTTGTCGCCCGGATGCAGGTCCGGATGCAGTTCCTTTGCGCGCTTGCGGTAGGCCTTTCGAATCTCGCTCTGCGTGGCCGTACGCGGAACGCCGAGAATCTGGTACGGATCTTCACTCACCTTATCACTCCGCCATGTTGACCTGCGCGCCGAGCGCCCCGCATTCTGGAGATGGCTGCGTCGAATTGCGCAGTCGTTCAGTCCAGCTCCTTCAGGCCCAAGTTGCCGTACTCGGCGTGCGGTCAAGGGGTTCTGTTCAATATGGCCGTTGTGGTCTGATTTGCCAGCCTCGCCGCTGTCACCGGAATCACAATATGAGAAGGTGGCGCACGACACGGCGGGGGCCTTCGATGAAACGGCAGCCGTAGAATGCGGCAAAAATTTGCCCAGCCTGATCGAACTGACATCAGACCCCGCGGCATTGAGGAAGTCGTCCATGACACAAAGGAAGCAGTCGACAGGCCGGCTTGAGTCGCTTGTCCGGATGCACTGAACCAGCGCGTCGGGTACCCCCCTCTCCGCGATCTTTTGAGCACAGAACGGGCATTCGCTGAGGTTTGCCAAGCCTCCTCTCGACCCGTTGCGGACTTCGGTAGTACTTAATCAGAATGGCCGAATACCGAGCCGAAAGCGGCTTTTTGACCGAGCCCGCGACATGCGTTTCAGCCGCTGCAGGTGCTCCTCAATGAGGGCAAGGTCGCAATATAGCACAAGTGGTCGCACTTCACGTTTCAGAACGCCCGCTAAGCTGAAGCGCGCGCGGAACATCGCGACGTTGCAGCGATTGGGTGTACAAAGCGGGAGTCAATCGAATGTCAGCCATTGCGCGAGATCCTGTTTTAAATAGCACCCTGCCCTCCGACCCGCGGATCAGTGCGGCCGGCCTTGAACGTCGAGCGGTGCACGGCCGGAGCAGCCCTTTCACAGCAGCCGTCGCCAGCGGAACGATTGCGAGCCTGACGACGACGGCGGTGCTCTCCCTACTGGCCAGATTGGAGGGACGGAGCATTTTCCAGCCAGCCAATGCCACGAGCCATTGGCTTCATGGCGAGAAAGCCGGCCACGTCAGGGTCGCGGACACGAAGCACACGTTGGTCGGCTACTGCACTCATCACCTGTCGGCGATCTTTTGGGCTCTGCCCTTCGAAGCATGGCTTTCGGCCGACCGCTCCGGGAAAGCGACCTTCACACTGCGCAAGGCGGCGATAACTGCCGCGTTTGCCTACCTGGTCGACTATCACCTGGTTCCGGAGCGGCTGACCCCCGGTTGGGAGACCGTTATCTCGAAGAGATCGATTGGACTGACCTACGTCGCAATGGCGCTCGGTCTGGCGGCGGGAGCCATGGTGTCACGGTCGCAACGCCCGAATGCCGACAAATGAAACGTCCTGACCGGCGCCGACGGCGGCATTGCGGTATCCACCTGTCGAGACGACCTCTTAGGCAGTCAGCGATACCTGCCCATCAGCTTCGATCCGGCGCGAGATTGCAGATTTCCAGCTTCGGTGCATAGAAAAGATGCCTCGACGCATGCCGCCATAAAGCAGTTCCTTGCGGAACTCACATATTCGGCGTGACGCAATGCTTCGCGACAGGCTCGAACGGCACGTGCGTGCAGCGGTCCATGGCTCGGCCATTCGTTCTCCAGGAAATCGAGGGCATCATACGGCCCACAGAATTGACGTCTCATGCCGTTTTGCAGCGTTACCCACAGGGGTCCACGCCAAGGCGCTTCCTTCATTTTCGGACCTCCTCAAAGGTCGTACTCAGAACCGCCAACCCATCCTGTTCGTTCCCTACACTACAGTGATTCTTTGCCGGTGGTTGCCATTCCGGTCCGACTGCGTTTCACTGGCGGCCCTTTCCTGCTCCTGGCGACTCCGTTGTCCGACTGTTCCTGAGAAGCGGCGCCGACGCCGCCTTGGCGTTCAAGTTCCTCGGTAGCCTGCTGCCAGTGGCGCTCATGGTCTCCGTCAAGTCGGCCCTCGCGCTACCAAATCTCGTAGGCACGCCTGCGAACACGTTCGTCCATTTCGTTGTCGGTTCCCATCATTTTCTCCCTGTTACTTGCGCAGCAGATGCTGCGTCCCTCAGATTCTTCTCGTCGGGATTGCGCTCCTTTTTCGATGGTGAGCTCTTTGCCGGCTTTGGAGAAGCGGCCGATTTGTTGTCTTGCGCGCTCCTTTTCAGTTCTCGTTCGATCGTTTCCCGAGAGCCCTCGGCCGGGTCTTCGCTCCGTTTCTTGCCGTCAACCATGATTGCTCCTCCGGCTCTGATGATCGGTGCGAAAAGCAGGTCCGTGCAAACCAAGCAAAAACGAAGATGTTCCCCCCTCTCAGATGGACATGCCGCTCCGACGAAGCCCGTAACCTTTGTGGATGCTTCGGGTTCGATTTCCGCAAGGACAAGAACGAAAGGCACGCCAACCGTGGCTTGCGGTGCCGCAATCCATCGCGGGACACAGGCTGCATCCGGTTCAATACGGGCCGGGGCTCCATTGCCGACACCTAAGTGTTTGACGAACCCCAGAATTGAAGTGGTTCGGAATTTCCTTCGATGCAGTCTGTTCCGGACTTCATCTCTGCGCCAGGTCGGGGTGCAAGCCGGCGTTTTGTATCGACGGAACTAAATTGAACAGTGCGCGTTTAGTACCGCCGCAAATGGCAGATATACGTAAGGAAGCGGTGTTCTGAACGCCCCCAAATGAATGCCGCTCCCGGTTTTTCAGTCCATGGCTTGTAAACAAGGCAGTGTCCGTTTTACGCGCGGGCACTGCTTAGTCGCGGCAGCTCCGCCGAAGCAAGCGAGACGCGAAGCATGATGATATTCGATGACGACGTGGAGGCGGCGCTAGCTCTCGCCTCCGAAGAACTCCAGATGACGCGGGAAGAGCTGATGCGCGTGCTCGTTCGCGAGTGCCTGGAGTCATATGCTTACCTGCCCCTCAACGACGACGAGGGCAGCGAGACTGCGGGAGGCGCCTAGGTATCGCCGCGGAATCACACCGCTCTTTTGCGCCAAGCTGCCACCGTTCAGGCGAACCCTGATCCTCTTAAACGGAGGAGCCGCAGCTTCCCGCTTTCCGTCCAGGCGATATTCCACCTCGGCGACCAGCAGCGTCTGAACGAAGACGCCGCCGTCGCAATGATCTCCTCGAGCGATTCCGCGCATCTTCGCCAACTCGGCATATTCCAGCCCCTGCCGCAGCCGCCGACATATACAAGCTCGCCACCTTTCGCGCTCCCAGCGGCAGCCGACCCATCGCACCTTCATCCGTTCTCAGCGCGGTTCTCTACGGACAGCGGCGGAACCTTCGGCGTCTTAGCCGGACGAGCTCGGTCAAGCCGGCGGTGCCACAGCCGGAACACTGTATGTCAGGCAGCCCGCTGCGGGAGCACCGCCGACCATGATCGCGCCACTTCGATAAAGCTGATAGGCCAAGACAGGAGACTCAAATCTGACGACCCACAGAGTTCCGCTGGCATCCGTCGAGACCACGGAGCCGTTCGCGGCAGCGATCGCCTGCACTATCGCGCTTGCCGAGTTGTTTTCGCCGAACAGAACCGCTTGGGGCGAACCTCTCGCTGCCGGAAGCAAGCTGGCGACGGCAGCGCCGATGGCGACCGCGGACAGACCGAATATCAGAACGGTTGGACGCGACCGTAGCGGTCCTTTCGGGAACCGCCAGCCAAGCAACAGCGGCCCGATTCCGAAGACGGCAAACCAAAGCAGGTCCCAGAAGAGCGGGTTTGGGCTGTCCATCTTGACGCGGTGCAGGCCGAGCAGCCAGTGCGAAAGAACCGCGTCCAAGACGTGCCAGGCACCGAAACCCATTAAAGTCCAAGCCATGGCAGTTCCGACGGTGAACTCAGACATCTCCGGGTCGCGGCGCTGCCGCCACAAGAGCCCAAGGCCGACGAGCAGCAGGACATACATGGCAAGATGAAAAATGCCGTCGGCCATCACCTGGAGCCGCAGGTCGGCCGCGCGACTCGCTAAGCCGGAGAGCAGGTGATGCCATTGTAGAATCTGGTGCAGGAGTATCCCGTCGAAGAAGCCACCGATCGACACGCCAAGGGCAAAGCAGCCGATGAGCCGTGATCTTTGTGTACGGGGCAAGTTCATCCCTCCATCATCCGGCCAACCGGGTCGGCGACGGGAGCGGTGCAACGTGCCCGCCACCAATTGCCCGACGGCATACTCGTGCTCAAACGGCGTGTTGCTTTCGTCTCACATCTGTTCCGCTTGAGCGCCGCTGTCCGGCTTTGCCCTGGCAAGGATGGGCTTCTGTCCCATCGCCATCGTCGGAACAGATTTGAAGCTGCCCTTGCCATCGATGGACTGGCCCTGCGACCATCGCCCAGCTACGGCGTCGGTGCCGTCCTGCTGGTATCCGAGGAAGGCGTAGCTGAACTCCAATTGTTCCTGCTCCTGGGGGAAGCTGTTCGGGATGGGAAAAGCCCCCGCCTGGCCGCCAAGGTCTTCGAGGGCCGCAAGCCACTGATTCTGATGCATGGTGTCCCTCGCAATGAGGAAGGAAAGCATGTCCTTCATGCCAGGATCGCTCGTCATTCCGTAGAGCCGCACGGCCAGCACGCGACCGGTCGCTTCTGCCGCGACATTGGCGGTCATATCCGCAGCGATGTTGCCGCTGGCATAGATGTGGGACATGTCGAAGGGCACACCATCCGAATCGACCGGCATCGCTGCCAGACCGGAGGACAGCAGATTCTTGAGATTGATGCCGCCGAGGACTGCACCGCCGACCGGATCGGCCGCAACCTCCTCGCGGATGCTCAAGGGTGCGCCCTCGAGGTTCAGCGCGACTGCCGTCGCCAGCATCTCGATGTGACCAAGCTCCTCCGCGGCGGTATTCATCAGGAGGTCGCGGAACTTGGTATCGCCGCGTGATCCGCAGGCCTGGAAGAAGTACTGCATGGCAACGCGAATTTCGCCCTCGACGCCGCCAATCGCCTGTTGCAGCGCGCGGGCGAACAAAGGGTCGGCGGTTTCCACTCGCACGGGGTATTGAAGCTTGCCGTCGGTAAAGAACATCATCGCCTCCTCGGTGAAAAGCGCCTAACAAAACGCCTGGAGCCTTGTTCCCGGGAGAGGGAAATCCGTTGCCCAGCCTACGGATTGGCGGTGATCAAGCGTTGCCGCGGCGATGTTCGAATGGCTGACGCCGCTTGCATCGACCAAATAGACTGCGCCACTGCCTATCACCTTGAACTTGTGTCCCTCCTCGAGCCAGGATGAAATCAAGGCGAACTGGTCGAAGCTCACGGCGGAGCAGCAGAACCAGATCAAGCGGGATTGCAACACGATGCAAACCGCGGCGGCCGCGGGAGGCGGAAGCGCATCAGACTCAAGCGGGTCAGCGGCTGGAACTACGCCCAGGTTTCGGGTGAAACCACTGCAAGCACGACCACTGGATCAACGTCATCCGGTTCGGCAGCGGGCACTTCCGCCAGCGGCGGCACGATGACGGTCGCGCAACTCTGCACCATGGTCAACTCGATGTAGAGCTGGCCAGCGGTATCGCGGGAGACTCCGGCACTCTCGCGATACCGCCATCCGCAGGGGCAAATGCTTCTCAAAGCCAGACTCTATAGCCCTCACGTGTGCTGGTGAGGCTCATCCGTGTGCCGCCCACCATATTGTTCGTCGAGTTCTTTGATAAGGGTTTGGCCCTTCTTGCGATCCACCAGTTTAAGAAGCTCGTCCAGCTTTGCTTCCATTCGATCGGAACCCTCCTTCGATTGGGGAGATCCCACGAACAGCAGGAAGGCTAGCCCACCAACCTGCCAGAGCAACTGAAGGAATTCCGACTGCCAGTTTTCCAGCGTGTCGCGCGACATCTCAATGATGTAGCCGCCGGAGTCTGCCGGTTGCCCAAGAGCGCTCTGCTCGTCGACATACGCGAACCAGCCGAATATCCAGTGGCCGACGATGGACAAGGCAAAAAAAGCGAACGTGATCCAGGCATAGCTATAGGCTCGCCAGATGGATCGTGATTTCGGTTCGATCATGGGAAGACACCCTTGTGCTTTGCACATCCAGTTCTGTGTACGTCAGAGAGGATGCAATCCTATGGACATTGCAATTTGCAGATCCAACGACGCCGCAGCACCTTTGTTCCTCCACGCTGGTTCAATCGAAATTGTCATCCTTCGCAGGCTAACACGAGCGCGCCGGCGCCGATCGACCCGGTAAGCTCGCGCAATGCGTTCCGTCTATTGCCCAGCCAGTTTCTGGGCATGTTCGAGGTGACGCTGAACAATCGGAGATGCCTTGGCCGCATGCGCTTTCAGGGGCTCACTGTCGCCGGTTTGGGCATAGCTTTGCATGAGCTTCAGAGCCTCCTGGTGCGCCATGAGTTGGGCTTCGATGTAGGCCTTGTCGAAAGCATCGCCTTGCGCATTCTGGAGTTTGTTCAATTGTGCGGCGTGCTTGTCGATCATCTGGGTCGGAACAGTGATTTTTGCGTCTGCGGCGGCAACCTTCAGCTCCTGGCTCGCTTTCGTATGGTCGGCGACCATCATTTCAGCGAACTGCTGAACACTTGCCTCCTTGCTGTTCTTGGCGGCGAGCTGGCCGGATTGCACCTCGAACATATCGGAGCTCGCAGCCATGGTTACGAACCCCTCCGACGACATCTGTTGCGCGTTGACGTGTGACGCACCGGCTATCAGTGCAGCGGCGATGGCGATGTTGATCACTCGCATGTTTACCTCCGGGGGCTTGGCTTGCGAAGAATGTTCCCAACCTCAAAAGAGCTATGATGTTCCCCGCACGCGTCACCTCTTAAATTCGCTGGAGCTGCGGCTGCGTCAGCAGACGTACTTGACGAAATCCGACGCTCGGCAGGCGCGTGTAGCTGCCGGGCGGCCGCTTTCCGAAACGACCTCCGGAAACGCATCAATGCCGTCGACGCACTAGGGCAATCAAAGCCGGAGCGTGACTGCGACGAGCCTCCGCAAACGGCATCGCTGCTTCTATGCCGTCGTCTATGAAGGATCGTCTCACTACCTCCGCTGTCCGAAGCCTCGACAACGCCGCACGGCAGCCTCTGACGGCTCGGTGGAAGCGCCTCCGATGGTTCGGCCACTCGTGTTCGAAGAAGTGGAGCGCGTCATAAGGGCCGGAACGGTCGTTCTATGCCGTTCTGAAGTTTTACCGAGAAGGGTACGCGCCAGGATCTCCTTCACTGGAACCTCATCGGTCAGCCCAATCGACTGACGAATGTGCAGGTTGTGTCATCCACGGGTGCATTTTCATATCAGCCGGAATCGCTTTGCGTGCTGCAAGGCCGCCCCTGCTATGCTAGGCCTCGAATTAGGGGGTGAATACAAATCGTGCAACGCTGCCTCATCAAAGCGGCTTTCATGCTCGGAAATTTTGGGCAAAAAGCCCCAAAAAGCGGATTGTCG
Organism: Sinorhizobium fredii; assembly: GCF_002944405.1. NCBI lineage: Bacteria > Pseudomonadati > Pseudomonadota > Alphaproteobacteria > Hyphomicrobiales > Rhizobiaceae > Ensifer > Ensifer fredii. Next base: position 312,164 of record NZ_CP024308.1, read on the forward strand.
AGGCGGCCTGGTGTGCTCGCTTCGCAGCGGCCCGAACCACAGCAGAACCACTGCCGCCTCCAGCGGCAGGGCCATGACGACGATGAGCACCACGCCTTCCATGGGCCTCTTCGAGGAGCGAAACGCTCCATTAGTGTTTGGCGGTCAACCCTTGCTGATCGCGTTCGAGGAACTTGCGGGTGATAGCGGCAGCGTGTTCGTCGAGCCATTGCGCCATGGCGAGCTCCTGCTGCAGGATTGTTTCGCAAACCCGTTTGGTCTCCTGGTCGCCGGCATAGTCGGCCGCGGCGATGAGGATCTTGTAGCTGGCGATTTCCATCTGCTCGAAGGTGTAGCTGGCAAGCGAGCCCTTGACGACCTCGTCATTGACGAACAGTCCACTCAGGCCTTGGCCGAACGCTACAATCTTCCCAGTGATGTCCTTGATACTGGAAGCGCCGCCGGTCCGTTCGAGGCACCGATCAAGCATGACGATCTGATCGCGGGTTTCCTGAAGGTGTTTGTCGATCCGTGCTTTGAGCTCGGGGTAGTTTTCCAATCTTGCGGACTGGCTGGTGAGCATTGTGATTGCCTGCTCTTCCATGGCGCGTGCATCCCTTAGCCAGGCATGGAGATGATCGGCCGGTGTGCCCATTGTCCCTTCCTTTCGCCCTCACACTTCATCCTTCCTGCAACGTAGAACCTGAGGCCCCGGGAAAAGGTTCCGTTCCATGATCACGGCTCCACAGCATCAGCGGCACATGAACTGGCGGGGACGGTATGATGCACAGGAACTTCCGGATCAACTGCTTGTTAGAACGGCAATTCGATCGCCACTGCGACGTTAGGCCCCTCAGGAGTCAAGATGCGCATGATCTTTGGAGCAGTTGCCGGCCTATGCGCCACGATGGTGATGACAATGGCAATGCGCCGACTATACGCCATGCTGCCCCCGGGTGAGCGCTATCCGCTTCCTCCGTCGGAAATCCTGGTGAGCCTGTGCGGTTCGACGAATGACAGAGCGCATACCACTCGAACAGTTTTGGCCCATTTTCTTTACGGAAGTCTTTCGGGCGCCATCTACCCGCTCGTCCGAAGCAAGCTAGAGGGGCCAGGCTACGGCCTCGCGATCTGGGCTGCGAGTTACCTCGGATGGATCCCGGCCGCCGGGATACTTGCTCCGGCGACAGAGCATCCCTTGTCACGCAATCTGCTGATGCTCGTCGCACACGTCGCGTGGGGCACAGCGCTGGCGGCGGGCTTTCGCGAACTAGAGCTCTCTCGAAATGACATATTCACCCGAGATCCGGCGCCTGACGTCCGCTCGCGACAAATCACCTGACGCCGAAAGGCATTCCGACGAGCTGAGCTGGGCTGAAGCGCAACCTCCTTCGGCCGGACGACCACTCAAGTTTCTGCTTCGTGCCGGAACATCTTCCTCTTTGCTCGGTTCTTCTCCGGTCAGCGGGTGACCGAGGAGGCTACCATGATCACTCCCGAGGAATTGGAAGACCGTATTCGTCGACGCGCCCATGAGATCTGGGAGCGCGAAGGCCGGACCTATGGAAATCACGAGGGCCACTGGCTCCGAGCTACGAAGGAAATCGAGGACGAAGAGCAGGCCAAACTTCCAAAGAGAAACCGCCGGAAAGCACCGTCGCCGCACTAGTTTGGTGACGCCGGCGCCGATCAGCGCCGAGAGGAGCGTATGTTCGCTAGGCTGCACTTCGTGCATCGAAAGAACAGAGCAGCGCCCAACTGACTTGACCGCGATCCTTGAGCGGGCGTCCATGCACTGGGAAGCACGGAAAGGCGGGTTCCACCAAGGCAGTCCTGTTCTTGTCAGCGCCAGCATATGCGAGGAAGCAATCTCCACTCCTGCAACTCAGGGCTGCCTGTACTCACCGCCCGTTCGTTCGGCGGCGGGTCTCTCCGCGTACTTCCCTCCCTCAGGCACGGCCACACGGTCGAAATTAGAGGCGAGCCGATGGAGTGCGTCACGCATCTGCACGCCCTGCATGGCAGGGCCGTGACCGGTGACCACCCTGTCGGGCTCAAGCGATGCGAGCAGTTCGACCGAGCTGCGGGCATTGTCCCAATGCGTCGTGTAGTACATCGGGGGACCGTGCATTTCCGGCTCCTGCACCGCGACGGCATAGGCGGACTCCTGCCGCGTCGTTATGAAGGCGTCTCCCGCGACGATCGTCCGGTCCGCCTCTCTCCAGAACGACACGTGACCAGGGGTGTGACCGGGCGTGTGAAGCCAGCGCCAGCCCGGCATATTCGGGACGCTGCCATCATCCGGTAGATTTTGTAGCCAACGGCTCACATCGACGGGGCCGCGCGGATAGAGCGGGGACAGCATCGACATCAGGCCGCCGCCAACGGAGGGGTCTGGCGGAGGATAGGCGGCGCTGCCGTCGAGATAGGGTCGCTCGAGCCCGTGCGCATAAACGGGAGCCTCCCATTGATCGGAAATCTCTTCGAGAGCGCCGACGTGGTCGAAGTGACCATGCGTCATCACAATTGCGGCCGGCCGTGATTTTGCACCGAAACGTTCCTCGGCGGCCCGGGTAATGAGGCCGGTCGTCCCCATCACGCCGGCGTCGATCAGAACCCACTTGCGATCGCCGGCACCCGGGCTTCCGAAGAACACGACATTGACAATGCCAAGGCGCCGGTAAGCGACGTCGGAGCACAGCTCCAAGGTGCCGTCGTCATTTGCCGTGTTGCTCGGCGGGTTCTCGGCGCGACTATGTGGATCGAGCGGTACTTGCTGGGCCATTTTCCCTGCCTCCTTCCGCTGGATAGAGAGGTGTCGAACCATCGCCGATGGGATTGGTTCCGAAGGGTCGGGTCACTCGCCGCATTTCGATCCTGACAGCCGAGGAGCAACGCACTGTCCAGCTCTTCTCGGCCACAAAAACGGAAGTCGGCCCCAAAAAGGCCTGCCACAGTGGGCCGGCCAATCCGCTCTAGGAGTAGAGAGCGGGGGAACAACATTCGAGGCCGCGTTGCCGAGCCCGCGTGGTCTCAGTCTAACGATCATTCCGCCGCGCGTGTCGGAGCAGCGTGGCGTAACGGCACTACTCATGCGCTACAGCTTGCTCGGGGCAGGCCGGTCTGTTGGCCATTGCCAAAGCGAGACCGTCTAGATCAGGACCACGCCCGCCGCGAACATCGGGTTGGTCCTCATTCGACCCCGCCTTCCTACCAGTTTCACTAAAGCGTCCGATTTCATTCGCTGCCGGCTTTGTCCACTCGAACGGTTGGACAACCCGACATCCATAGAGAACCGGCTGGCAAGCACCGGGTTCCAAGTGAGACACTATGCGCGCCTGAGTGTCCGCTTCAATCCTCGCGGACTACACCTTGGTAGAGGGCTATGGGGCACGCCTTCCTGCTGGAAATAATGTGTAGGCACCTCCGTCTGTTCCAAGGGGATACATTTATGAGTTAATCGAGAACAGAGCGAGAATTCTGGTTTTCCTCTGGCACCTCGAAGCGCCACCAAGCTTGCAACCAGCTCTGGACCAGGCGGCTGTTAATTATTCAGTGCCCTCATGGTCGTCGGCGGTCCGCGCTTTGCCGAGCATAGCGCGACGCAATGTTTCCGCATGCTCGCGACCTTCATCGGCCCGCCGGCTGTTGACTGCGGCAGCGGCGTCTCGACCGCTGCGCCGCGCGTCTTCGGCCATTTTTTCACTGAGCGTCACCCTTTCCTCGATGATGCGTAGCGCAACCCGCATCGCCTCGTCGACGGAACCCTCGGACTCGGCCGCCAGCGTGTCGGAGGTGTAGGCATGGCCGACCTGACAACGGAAGCGGAGCGGCGGCCAGCTCTTGACCTGTGAAAGAACGCCGCCGCAGGCGGGGCAGGACATTGGAACGACATCGGCCATCATTGCGATCCTTTCAGCGTCGACCTGCCGGCCAAGGGCGATATCGACCTCGAGCCTGAGGTCGTCCGGCACGGGAACCGGCGGCCCGGCCTCCTCGCTCGTGAGCTTGACAAGGAGTTGAGGCAGATCCGCAAGTGAAGCGCGATAGTCGACGTCGCTCGCCTTCAAGGCTCCGAGCGGCATGTCGGGCGCCGCCGCATCCTGCGGATTCTGCACCACGGTAACGCCGCCGCAGCGCTTCAGATCGGCAAGACCCGCCGCACCGTCGTTCAACATGCCGGTCAGGACCACTCCGACCGCTCGGGTGCCATGAGTCATGCCGACGGATCTGAAGAGGGGATCGACCGCCGGCCGGGCCAGGTTCTCGCGCGGTCCCCGACCAAGTCTGACAACGCCGTCGACGACGAGAAGATGGTGGTCTGCAGGTGCCACATAGACACGACCAGGCTCGACTCGCTCGCCATCGTCAGGCATTGTGACGGGAAGGGCCGTATGCTCGCTGAAGATATCTGCGAGCAGATTGTTTCCGCGCGCACCGACGTGGATGACGATGAACACGGCGGCCGCGAGGTCGGAAGGAAGCCCACCGAGCAATTGCTTCAGGGCGGCAACCGCTCCCACCGACCCTCCAATGGCTATGACATCGCGGCGGCCCATCGCATGCTCCATTTGCCCTACAACGTTCCACGAGCGGATAGGTTCGATGTCGAGTTGATTGCGCGCCCTTCATCCTGGCAGGCAAGGGAAGATTTTCCCAAAACCCCTATTGGGTCCTTTCATCCGCTGCTATAAAAAATAACGCTGGGGCCGCCGTTCGAAGTAGAATGGCCGCCAATTTCGAATCCCGCAGTGGAGGCACGTCGAGCCGAGATCGTGGCTGATCAGGCGATGTTGCCGGGAGGTTAAGCATGGACCAGAAATTGGATCCGCCGATTGTCGGAATTGGGGCTTCTGCAGGAGGCGTCCAGGCACTTCAGACCTTCTTCGATCACATGTCGACCGATACCGGCGCGGCTTTCGTGGTCATCATCCATCTTGATCCGCGTGCCCGCAGTGAGCTCGCCAATATCCTGGCGTCCCGCACCCAGATGCCGGTGACGCAGGTCGACGACACGGCGAAGCTCGAGGACAACCACGTCTACGTCATTGCGCCGAATCGGCGGCTGAAGATTGCCGACGGTACGATTGCCGCGCTTGAGTTCGAAGAGACGCGCGCGGCTCGCGCTCCAATCGACTTTTTCTTTCGATCGCTCGCCGAACACAATGGGACCGGCTTTGCCGTCATTCTCACCGGTGCAGGTGCAGATGGTGCGGTCGGCGTCAAGGCCATCAAGGAGGCCGGCGGCATTGTCCTGGTGCAGGATCCGAACGAGGCTGAATATGCCTCCATGCCCCGCAATGCCATTGCGACCGAAGTGGCCGATTTCGTGCTTCCCGTCACCGAGCTTTCCGAGCGCCTGATCGAGTTGCTCGCCAGCCGCGACGCACTTCCCTCCCACCCGATCCGATCCAGCGACGAAGATCTGCTGGCGCGAATCCTGGCGCATGTGCGCGTTAGGACCGGTCACGATTTCTCGCAATACAAGCGGGCCACGATCTTGCGCCGCATCGGCCGCCGGGCGCAGGTCACCAGGAAAGAAACGCTTGCCGACTATTACGCCTATATGCGCGAGAATCCGGAAGAAGCGCAGGCGCTTTTCAGCGATTTCCTGATTTCGGTTACGACGTTCTTTCGCGACCCGGCGGCGTTTCAATCGCTGGCCGAGAACGCCATCCCGCAACTGTTCGACGGGAAGGAAGCCGGCGACAGCATTCGGGTCTGGGTTCCCGGTTGCGCCACGGGCGAGGAAACCTACACGGTCGGCATTCTTCTGCTCGAGGAAGCGGCGCGCCGCGATCTCGCGGCCGACATCCAGGTCTTCGGCTCCGATCTTGATGTCGGCGCTCTGGCGATCGCCCGCGAAGGGCGCTTTCCCGCGACGATCGAAACCGACCTTAGCGAGGAAAGACTGCGGCGGTTCTTCCAGCGGGAAGGCGATCATTATCGCGTGCGCCGGGAGCTGCGCGACGTCGTGCTGTTTGCCAGCCATAGCCTGCTCAGGGACCCGCCCTTTTCCCATCTCGACATGATCTCCTGCCGCAACCTGTTGATCTATCTCGATCGGCAGCTTCAGCAGCAGGCCTGCCAAACGTTTCATTACGCCCTCAACCCGGGAGGCTTCCTCTTCCTGGGGTCGTCGGAAAGTGCCGACAACCCGAACGGGCTCTTCCGCACGGTCGATCGGGAGGCACGCATCTACAGGTCGGTGCCAGGCGCCGGCGATCGCCGCCCGGTGCTGCCCGTGCTGCTCGGTGCGCACCATGGGGTGGAGCGGACACCGGTGGTCGCACGACCGCCCTTGGCGGCCGGGAGCGTCAGTGACGCAGCCTTGCACCGGCAGATGCTCGAAAAAATCGCCCCGCCAAGCATGGTCGTGGATGAAAGCCATCGGGCGGTCCATCTCTCCGAGAACGCCGGCCGCTTTCTGCAGCCATCCGGCGGACCGGTCAGCACCGATGCCACGGACCTCGTGCGCGAGGAATTTCGCTTCGACCTCCGGGCGGCGCTGCACCGTGCCTTCGAGCGCAACGAAGCGACGCTCAGCATGCCGATCCTCGCTCACCTCGATGGACACCCTCATCGCGTCTATCTCCAGGTAAAGCCGGTCCTTCAAGGAACCGACCCGACGCGCCATGCCCTGGTGTTGTTCATCGAAGGCGATGTGCTGGACCCTTCCGAAGACGCCGTCGAGTCGTCGAACGGTCGCGTGCCGACCAATCTGGCGGTCCGGCAATTGCAGGAGGAACTGCAGCTCGCCCAGAACCGGCTTCGGGCGACCAGAGAGGAATCGGAAGCGGCCAACGAGGAACTGCGCGCCGCAAACGAAGAGCTCCAGTCGATGAACGAGGAGTATCGGTCGACGGCGGAAGAGCTCGAGACGAGCAAGGAGGAACTGCAGTCGATCAACGAAGAGCTGCAGACTGTCAACAACGAGCTCAAGCTGAAGCTGGAAAGCGTGTCCCGTGCGCACAGTGATTTGCAGAATTTGATGGCCGCGACCGATGTCGCGACACTTTTCCTCAACCCGTCGCTCCGCATCAAGCGCTTCACGCCGCGCCTGATGGAGATTTTCAACGTCACCCAGAATGACGAAGGACGGCCGATCACCGACTTTACGCATCATCTCGAATACGAGAACCTGGCGGAAGATGCGCGCTCCATATTGGAGGACCTCGCTCCTGTCGAACGGGAAGTCAAGAGCCGCAACGACGGTTGGTATCTCGTGCGGATGCGTCCCTATCGCACCATCGACGACAAGATCGATGGAGTGGTGGCGACATTTGTCGACGTGACCCAGCGCCGCAAGGCCGAAGAGATGGCGCGAGAAAGCAAGCAGCGCCTCGAGCAGGAAATGCGGCTGGTCGAGCTCTCACGCTCGCCGATCTTCGTGTGGGATTTCGACGACGGCATCAAACAGTGGAATCGAGGCAGCGAGGAGCTTTACGGCTATTCGCGCGAGGAGGTCGTCGGGAAACAAAAGGAAGAGCTGCTCAAGACGGTCGTGCCGGGCTCGTCATTCAACGTGCTGCGGCAGGCCCTCCTTGAAAAGGGCCATTGGAGCGGCGAACTGAACCATACGACAAAGGACGGGCAGGTGCTGACGGTGGAGAGCCAGATCGAGCTCCTGCCGCTCGGCGACCGACGCCTTGTCCTCGAAAGCACCCGCGACGTCACAGACCGCAAACGCTGGGAGCGGCGCCGGCAGCTCCTGCTGAACGAACTCAGCCACCGCGTGAAGAACACGCTTGCCGTCGTCCAATCCGTGGCGCGGCAGACGCTGCGCACCACCCACTCGAGCGAGGACTTCGTCGAGCGATTTGAAGGGCGCCTCGACGCCTTGGCGAGCGCCCACAAGCTTCTCGTCGATTCGGAATGGAGGGGCGCTGAGCTTGGTGCCCTGGCGCTCAGCCAGCTCGAAGCCTACGCGGGCACCGACGGGCGCAGGCTGCAGATCGAGGGGGAGCCGGTCATGCTGACGCCGGACATCGCCACGCCCTTCGGTCTCGTCCTTCACGAGCTGGCCACCAACGCAGCCAAATACGGTGCGCTCACCACGGCAGACGGGCAGGTCAGCCTCCGCTGGAAGGTGGGGAACAATGACCGGCGGCTGGTTGTTACCTGGGAGGAACGCGGTGGTCCGCCGGTCGAATCGCCGGCCGAACAGGGCTTTGGCGGCGTGTTGATCGAAAAGAGCTTGCCAGGAGCGACGGTGCACCGTGATTTCCGGCCAGACGGCGTCGTCTGCACAATCGAGATCAAGCTCCCGGAGAGTCCGCAAAATGGAGCGGAAAGCTGATCATAACCTGCCTCTTGCCGGCGCCAGAATTCTGGTGGCGGAGGATGAGATTCTGATCGCGCTCGACATGGAGGCCGCATTCCGCGATGCCGGCGCCGACATTGTCGGACCATGCATGACGCTGGAAGCCGCCTTGGATGCGGCCAGAAACGAGCCGCTCTCGCTCGCCGTGCTCGATATCCGCCTTGGTGATGTGACGACCGAGAATATTAGCGATTTGCTTGCCGAACGCGGCATTCCATTCCTGTTCTATAGCGGCCAAAAGCTACCCGACGCGATGGAGCAGAAATGCAACGGCGCGGTGGTGGTCGACAAGCCGGCCACACACAGCGATCTCGTGGGCGCTGCGGCGAGAGTGCTGGCGAGCTAGACATTCGGTCCGTACCTTACTGAGAAGCAGTCCTCCGGTTTTCTTCTCCGCCAGGGCCATATTCAAGGTAGCTCAAAATCCCCGTAACGGCTTGCTTGTACCGCACAGCGGTCACTCCGCATGTCCACCATAGATTTCCGCCCTCGACCCGACTGCGACGTGAGCCTGAACCGGAACGATCGACCCAATGCGGTCATCGAAAGCAGTCGTGGTGATTGGCTCGACAAGGCCCCACTGCGGCCGCTCGGCTCATTGCAAAGCGAGAGTACCGCCGCGCCATCGCCGCGTTGAGGTATTCGAACCGGGAATGCCCAAATTGACTTCGAGGGCAATTGGCGAGGCAACTGTATACTTCCTATCGCAAGCGCACGGTCAAGACTACGTGGCGGCATCGTCGATCCGATCCCTAAGTGCGGAAGCCGGACCGTGAACGGCTATAAAAGCGTTTGCCTTTGCTATTTGACATCCCCGTCGCGTTAGGCTCACCCTGCACGTTCTCGCAGGGGGACGCCAACGTGGAAGAGGCATTCTATTTCGGCCCGTTCTCGATAGTGCCCACCCGACGCAGCCTGTCGCGGAACGGCAGCGTGGTTCCGCTGGGAAGCCGTGCCCTGGATATCCTCCTGTTTCTTGTCTCCCATCCCGGCGAGTTGAAGACCAACGCGGAGATTGTCAGGCAAGTCTGGCCCGACACTTTCGTGGATGAGGCCAATCTCCGGGTGCACGTCTCCGCCCTAAGGAAAGCGCTAGGGGACACGCAGCGCGAGCCGCGATTCATCGCAAACATACCGGGCCGCGGGTACACCTTCATCGCCCCAGTGGAGCGCCGCGGCCCCGCGGCCGTTTCCCCGAGACCGCCTCACCAGCTTCGGCCCGAGCGTCCCGAGCCCCGCATCTTCGGACGCGACCACGCTGTCGCGGCGATCTCCGATCAGCTTAGCAAGGGGCGCCTGGTGACCGTCACCGGCCCCGGAGGAATGGGCAAGTCCACCGTCGCAAGAGCGGTCGTCTCGCGAGCCGTGAGAGACAACGAGGTCCTCTGGATCGGCCTGTCAGAGCTCTGGAACGGCAACTTGATCCCGACCGTCGTTGCCTCCAGATTGGGCATCCTCGCCAGGACCGACGACCTCATGCGCGAAATCGCCTCGGTCCTGCAATCGCGCAACATGCTGTTGGTAATGGACAGTTGCGAACATCTCGTAACCAGCGCTGCCAAATACGCGGAGAACCTCCTGGCTGACACGACAAACCTGCGCATCCTCGCCACCAGCCGCGAGCCGCTGCGCGCGGAGGGAGAACGCGTCCACCGTCTCCCGTCCCTCGATCTGCCGCCGCCGGCCACGGCGGAGATCGCGTTGAAATCGCCTGCCGTCCAGTTGTTCGTCGCGCGGGCGGACGCCTGCCTCGGGGCTACGAGCTGACCAATGAAGACGCGCCGCATGCCGTCGATATCTGCACGAGGCTGGATGGCATTGCCTTGGCCATCGAACTCGCCGCCGGCCGGCTTGAAGCGATCGGCGTCAATGCGCTTTCCCGTTCCCTGACCGACTGCTTTAAGGTGCTTACAAGAGGGCGGCGAACCGCCCTTCCGCGCCACCAGACGCTCCGTCCCACACTGGATTGGAGTTATCTCCTCTTGCTGCCGCAGGAGCAGCAAGCCCTCAGAGAACTATCCGTCTTCCGCGGGCGCTTCACGCTCGAGGCCGCAAGCGCCGTTCTCTCGGACCCAGAGGCCGACGAGCTTATCGCCGCCCTCGTCGCCAAATCCGCCGCGTTTCGATCCTGAAACGCTAGTCTAGCGCGCCTGCGGGGAGAACAGGCGCAACCCGTGAGTGATCTCATCGAATGCTCGCGACTAGAGCAGTTGAGCGCGACCGAGAGCTACCGTGGAGAAATAACAATCGCTTATTCTCTACAAGAAACGCAGGCAAGACGGAGGCAGCAGTTTTCAATTCCGCATCAAGGGGTTGCACGACAACGCTGCCGCGCGTCGATAAAATCAGGAGAGTGAGCCGCCATCTCGACCCGCTCACGCGCTGTCGGGACACCGGACCGCTGCCAACTCTATTTCATAAATGGGTGCCCTAGAGGGGGCGGCGGGTTACTTACGCTAGGGCGCCGTCAGCCCTCCAAAGACCAGTAAACCGCCGAGAAATATCGCCGCGAACAGCACGCATGTGTAGAAGCCGGGCTCCCGAAAGACCCGCATATCCTTTCGCAGGCTCATCGATGGGCACTCCTGCATTCTTATCAAAACGCATCACGGGAGCCGCAGTTCCAACTCCTCTTCTCCGGCAGGAACAAAGAACCGTCTCGCCCGTTTACTTGCGGCGCCGAGCATCGGCCGACGCGCCCAAGGTCAATAATATGCGTTTCTTGCATTTATACTGCTGCTCTGCAGCGCTTCTGGCCTTTTCCTCGTTGACCGCCTCCGGCCAACCGCCAAAAGACCGTCCTTCCGTGTCGGCTCCGCCCTTCGCCGATGCCACTGACGATGCGGAATGGAGTATGCCGACGAAAAATACGGCGGCTACACGCTTTAGCGAATTGTCGGAAATCAACGTCGAGACAGTGAAGGATCTGCGCGTCGCATTCACCTTTTCCACCGGCGTCAACAAGGGTCATGAAGGCGCCCCGCTTGTGGCCGGCAGTTTGATGTTCATCATCTCGCCTTATCCAAACATCGCTTATGCGCTCGACCTGACACGACCGGGAGCGCCGGTGAAATGGCAGTACAACGCCAAGCCGGACGCCTCCGCTCAAGGGGTCGCCTGCTGCGATGTCGTCAATCGTGGCCCCACCTATTCCAACGGCCGGCTGTTCTTCACGACGCTCGATGCCCACGTGGTGGCGCTCGATGCAAATAGCGGCCGTGAGATCTGGAAGGTGAAGCTCGGCGAGATCAATCGCGGCGAGACCATGACAATGGCGCCGCTCGTCGTGAGGGACAAGGTGATCGTTGGCATATCCGGCGGCGAGTACGGGGTGCGCGGCTGGATTCAGGCGCTCAACGCGGCCGACGGCAAGACCCTATGGAAAGCCTTCAGCACCGGCCCCGACCAGGACGTGAAGATCGGAGCGGGCTTCAAGCCCTTCTACGAAGGGGATCGGGGCAAGGATCTCGGAGTCTCGACATGGCCTCCCAATGCCTGGGAAATCGGCGGCGGCACCGTCTGGGGGTTCACGAGCTACGATCCCGAACTCGAGCTGATCTTCCATGGCACGGCCAATCCTGGTCCGTGGAACCCGAACCAGCGGCCGGGCGACAATAAATGGACCGACACCGTCTTCGCACGAGACCCCGATACCGGCGAGGCGCGTTGGGCCTATCAGTGGAACCCGCATGATTATCATGACTGGGACGGAATCAACGAGAACATTCTCGTCGACGTGGAATGGCAGGGCAGGCCGCGAAAAGCCCTGGTCCACCCCGACCGGAATGGGCTGGTGTATCTGCTCGACCGCACAACGGGCGAAGTTCTCTCGGCCAACTTGTATCACCCCGTCAACACACATCAGGGCGTCGACCTCAAGACCGGCCGGATCAAGATGAACGAGAAGAAATATCCGCACGAGGGCAAGGTGATCCGCGACGTCTGCCCGACCGCGCCTGGGGCGAAGGACTGGAGCCCGTCCTCCTTCTCTCATCAGACCGGCCTTCTCTATATCCCACACAACAACATGTGCATGGATTGGGAAAGCACCGAAGCGAACTTCATCGCCGGAACCCCTTACGTCGGCGCCGAGGTGCGCATGTATGCCGGGCCCGGCGGCCATCTTGGCGAGCTCTCCGCCTGGGACATCGTCGCCGGAAAGGAAGTCTGGACGATCAAGGAGCGCTTCCCCGTCTGGGGCGGTACGATCGCTACCGCCGGCGGCCTGGTTTTCTACGGCAACATGGAAGGCTGGTTCAAAGCGGTCGACGCGAAGACTGGCGAAGTGCTGTGGCAGTTCAAGACCGCGTCCGGGATCATCGGCCAGCCGACAACCTATCGCGGTCCCGACGGCAAGCAGTACGTCGCCGTTCTTTCCGGCGTAGGCGGCTGGGCGGGTTCGATCGTCTCCGGCGATCTCGATCCGCGCGACGGAACCGCCGCCCTCGGCTTCGTCAACGCCATGGCCGACCTGAAGCAGGCCACCACAAAGGGGGGCAGTCTTTATGTCTTCGCGCTGCCTTAGCGCCACGGCAGCCTTGCTGCTCTGCCTCTGCGCCTCGAAGCTCGAGTCGCGCGAACTGAAGGTCTGCGCCGACCCGAACAACATGCCATTCTCCAACGAGCGCGGCGAAGGCTTTGAGAACAGAATTGCCGAGTTGCTGGCCCGTGAGCTCAATGCGACGCTTGCCTATACCTGGCGAGCGCAGCGTCGCGGCTTCCTTCGGGAGACGCTTAACGCAGGGCGCTGCGACGTCGTTATCGGCGTTCCGACCGAGTTGGAGAGCCTCGGCACGACCCGTCCCTATTATCGCTCGGCCTATGTTTTCGTCACGCGTGACGACGCGGCGTCCGTCGCGTCCTTGGACGATCCGTCGCTTCGCAATATGCTGGTCGGCGTTCAACTCGTCGGCGACGACGGCTGGAACACACCGCCCGCGCATGCGCTGACCCGCCGCGGCATCGTCGACAACGTCCGCGGCTATACTCTCTATGGCGACTATCGCGAGCCCAGCCCGAACGCCACGATCGTTTCCGCCGTGGCCCACGGCGAAATCGACATAGCGCTCGCCTGGGGCCCAACTGGCGGCTACTTTGCCGCACGCGAGCAGCCGCGCCTGCATGTCAGAGCCGTCAAGCCTCTCGATGAGCCCGGCCTGCCGATGGCCTGGCATATTTCCCTCGGCGTTCGCAAGCGCGACAAAGCGCTACGCGCCGAAATGGACACCCTGCTGGCGCGGCTCGCGCCGCAAATCGATGCGATTCTGAGCGAATATGACATACCGCGCGTCCCGCCTGCGACCAGGTCGGCAGGTGTTGAGCCATGAAGCATCTGCTATCGATCGCTGCCGCTCTCGCCGTTCTTGCCGCTTGCGAGCGGGAGGACCGGGAATTTCGCCCCTCGCCCGTCGCAACCGAGGGCGAGGCGTCGATCACCTTGTCCAGCATCTCGCCGGGCGTCGTCGGACTGGGGACACCGAGGGACATCGGAAAGGCCTATGAAGAGAACGCCTATCATCTGAGCGAAGGCAAACGACTCTTCAACTGGTTCAATTGCAAAGGCTGCCACGCTAATGGCGGCGGTGGCTCCGGTCCGGCATTGATGGATGACAGCTGGATCTATGGTGGCGAGTTCCAGAACATCGCCCAGACAATTCGCGAAGGGCGCCCGAACGGCATGCCTTCCTTCCGGGGGAAGATTCCGGATGAGCAAATCATGCAGATCGCGGCTTACGTCCGTTCGATGGAGCGGCAGGTGCACCAGGACGCTGCACCCAGCCGCGACGATGATCTGATGCCGCGGCCGTCCGAGCATCGGCTGCCGACGTCGCCCCCGGTCGCGGGCGGAACGGTCCCGCCATCCGGCCAAGCACCGCAGTGAGGCTGCGATGCTTGACCGGCGCTCCGTCCTGCTGCTCCTCCCGCTCATCCTGGCAGGTTGCGCCGGCTGGCAATCCGTGCTCGACCCTGAGGGCCCGCGGGCGGATCTGCTGGCGAATCTGTTCTGGGTGTTCACCGCCATCGTTGCCGCGGTTTGGCTCATGACCATGGCGGTACTGGTCCTTGCGCTCCTGCGGCGGCGCGCCGCTCGAGCCGACCCGCTCGTGCTCGAGCCGGAGGCCGAGCGGAGCATGGCGCGCGCCGTCGGCGCGGCGGCAGCGCTGACCGCTGCAATCGTCGTGGCGCTCACACTGGTGAGCTACGGTGCGCAGCGAGCCCTGTTCGACAGCCACGAGGCTGAACTGACGCTGCTGGTCAAGGGCCACCAGTGGTGGTGGGAGGTAACCTATGAGGACGCTCAACCCTCCCGGAGCTTCACCACCGCCAATGAAATCCATGTTCCCGTCGGTGAACCGGTTCTTCTCAAGCTACGGTCCTCGGACGTCATCCATTCCTTCTGGGTGCCGAGTCTCGCGGGCAAGATGGATCTTATCCCCGGGCGCGAGAACCTGCTCATCATCGAGGCAACCAGGGAGGGTGTCTATCGGGGACAGTGCGCGGAATTCTGCGGCTGGCAACACGCGCATATGGCGATGACCGTGGTCGCGCATTCCGCTGAGGACTTCGAGCGCTGGCGAGAGAGCCAGATCAGCGCAGCCAAGCCGCCCGATAATCCGGTGCGCAAGCGCGGCATGGAGATCTTCCTGACCCGGCCATGCGTGATGTGCCACCAGATCCGCGGCACGCCGGCAGCGGGCAGGGTGGCGCCGGACCTGACTCATTTCGGCAGCCGTTTACATCTGGCCGCCGGCACGCTCGCCAACAACCGGGGTAATCTGGCCGCCTGGATAATCGACCCGCAGGGCATCAAACCCGGCGCGCACATGCCGCTGGTGAAGCTCGGAGCGGAGGAAATCGAACCGCTGGTGAGCTATCTAGAGGGCTTAAGGTGAGCGAGACGGTTCTAAGGTCCCCCAGCAAGGAAGCGCTCGACACCGATGTCAAAGACGGCGAGCTGCCGGCGCGGCTTGCCGCCACCTGGGGCACGGCCGCCGGGCTAATCGGCGCCCTTTCTACCGTCGACCACAAGATCATCGGCCGTCGCTATATCATCACCGGTTTCTTCTTCCTCTTCCTCGGCGGACTCGCGGCCGTTGCGATACGCCTCCAGCTCGCGCGACCCGACAACACGCTCATCGGCCCGGACCTTTACGACCAGATCTTCACCATGCACGGCACGACGATGATGTTCCTCTTCGGCGTGCCGATCGGCGAGGCGATGGCGGTCTATCTCGTGCCGCTGATGGTCGGCACGCGCAACATCGCCTTCCCGAGGCTGAACGCCTTTTCCTATTACGTCTATCTGTTCGGCGGCCTGATGATCTGGATCGCGTTCGCGCTCAATATCGGACCCGACAACGGTTGGTTCTCCTATGTGCCGCTTGCCGGCCCGGAATTTTCCCCGGGCAAGCGGGCCGATTTCTGGGCTCAGATGGTGACGTTCACCGAAGTCTCGGCGCTTGCGGTCGCGGTCGAGATTATAATTACGGTCTTGAAGCTGCGCGCGCCGGGTATGACGCTCGACCGTATCCCGCTTTTCGTCTGGGCAATGTTCGTGAATGCCTTCCTGATCATCTTCGCGATGCCCGCGGTGATGCTGGGCTCGACGATGCTCATCCTCGACCGCCTGCTCGATACCCACTTCTTCAACCAGGCCGAGGGAGGCGACCCGCTGCTCTGGCAGCACCTTTTCTGGTTCTTCGGACACCCCGAAGTCTACATCATCTTCCTGCCGGGCACGGCTTTCGTCTCGGCCATCGTGGCGACCTTCGCCCGCCGCCCGGTATTCGGCTATTCGGCTGTCGTGCTTTCTCTCATTGCAACTGGCTTTCTCTCCTTCGGCCTCTGGGTCCATCACATGTTCACCACCGGCCTGCCGCAGCTCGGCGCGACCTTCTTCACCGCCTCCAGCATGATGATCGCCATTCCCTCGGGCATCCAGATCTTCTGCTGGATCGCGACGCTGTGGGACGGCAAGCCGGTCTATCGCACGCCGCTTCTCTTCGTGCTCGGCTTCTTCTTCATCTTCGTGGCTGGCGGTCTTTCCGGCATCATGCTTGCCTCGGTGCCGATCGACACACAGGTTCACGACACCTACTTCGTGGTGGCACATTTCCATTATGTCCTGATCGGTGGCGCCGTCTTTCCGCTAATCGGCGCGATCTACTACTGGTTCCCCAAGTTCACCGGCCGGATGCTGAGGGAGGGGCTGGGCCGCTGGCACTTCTGGCTTGCCCTCATCGGCTTCAACATCGCCTTCTTCCCGATGCATATCTCTGGCCTCAGGGGCATGCCCCGGCGGGTCTATACCTATCCCGCCGAGATGGGCTGGGATGCGCTGAACCTCGTCTCAACGCTAGGCGCGACACTGTTCGTCGCAAGCTTCCTCGTCTTCCTCTACAACGTCGTTGTCAGCAGCCGTGGAGGCGAGATCGCAGGCGACAATCCCTGGGACGCCTCTACCCTCGAATGGGCGACCACGTCGCCACCCCCACCGCACAACTTCGACCACGTGCCGTTCGTCACCAGCCGCGAACTGCTTTGGGCCGAGCGCCAGACGCTACCTGTAGTGGCGGGACTTGCCGTCGACAAACGGGAGGTGCTCGTCACGACAACGACACAGGCACTTCCCGATCTAAAGGAAAGCTCACCTGATCCGACGATCTGGCCGTTAATTTCCGCGATAGTCGTGACGGCCATTTTCATCGGCAGTATTTTCACGCCGTGGGCGGTCGCCTGGGGTGCTCCCGTCGCCTCTTTCGTCATCATTGCCTGGTTCTGGCCGAAGAGCACTGAGGAGAACGTTTAGATGGAGCACCGCGTCGTTCGAGATCTGACTGAACTGCCGAGCTACGCATTCGGTCCGCGCATGACCATGTGGTGGGGCACGCTGGCCTTCTGCGTGCTCGAGGGGACCGGCTTCGCGCTGGTGCTTGCGGGTTATCTCTATCTCGCCTTCATCAACCCAGAGTGGCCGCTCGGCCCGCCACCGCCTTTACTCTGGTCGGGCATCTTCACACTCGCGACACTGGCGAGCCTCGTTCCCAATTTCTTCGTCGAGCGGGCCGCGCGCCAGGAGAACCTCTCCAGAGTCCGCCTCCTTCTGGTCGTGATGAGCGCCGCTGGTCTACTGGTCACCGGTGTCCGCGTGATGGAATTCGCGGTGCTTCCGGTACGATGGGATTTCAATGCCTATGGCTCGCTGCTCTGGGTGATTCTCGGGCTCCATGCGACGCATCTCGTCACCGATGTCGTTGACACCGTGGTCGTCACGGTCCTGATGTTCACTCGCCATGGATTCGGCAAGCGCTTCAGCGACGTCGAAGACAATGCCTTCTATTGGAATTTCGTGGTCCTCTCCTGGCTGCCCACCTATGCCGTCCTCTATTGGGTGCCGCGGCTATGATCGCAAGGGTACTCCATGACGGCCTCCCCTCGTCCGGGCTCTATGTCAGCCCTGTCGCATGGCTCCTCAGCACGCAGATCAACTACATGCTGCCGGGGGTCGCCTGTCGCACCGGCCTACCCGCCGTGCTCATCGCTGGCCTGGCGCTGGCGCTCGTCAGTGCGTTTTCCGCCTTCCTATCCTGGCGTGCCTGGCTGGTGCTGGCCGGGCCCGCACCCTTCGCGCAGGAAGAGGGCCGCCCCCACGGCTTTGTCGCGCTCCTCGGGACAACGGCTGCGGTCCTCTTCACCCTTGTGATCCTGCTGCATGCATCAGCCAATCTGTTCCTCACTGGGTGCGAACGATGAGGATCGCGCTTGTTACACTGTTCACGCTTTTTGCTGCCGAAGCGGTGGCGCACGAGCTGGGCGTTGGACCGGACGACTCCTGGACCTCGCTCTGGGCGGCCGCGCCCCTAGCGCTCGCGTCGTACGCCTATGCTGTCGGCATGTGCCGGCTTTGGTCCGCATCCCGGCTGGGCAGGGCCGTCCATCTGAGGCGGGCCACATGCTTCGGCCTTGCCTGGTTATCGTTGGTAATCGCGCTACTCTCGCCGTTGGACGGGCTGTCCACGCAACTCTTCACCGCCCACATGGTGGAACACGAGATCCTCATGGTGGTCGCCGCTCCGCTGCTCGTATTGTCTCGGCCGCTCGCACCTATGCTCTGGGCATTGCCACGGAAGGTCAGGTCGGCCGTCGGCCGCGCACTCGGCAGTAGCATTTTCCTCTTTCCGATCCGCAAATTGGCCATGAGCCCGCTTGCCGCAACTGCACTGCACGCGGTGGTTCTCTGGCTGTGGCATGCCCCAAGCCTTTATACGGCCGCTCTCGCCGAACAGCCGATCCATTGGCTTCAGCATCTCAGCTTCTTCTGCACCGCATTGCTGTTTTGGTGGGCTCTGCTCTTTGGCTGCGGTCGGCGAGAATACGGTGCAGCTATCTTCTATCTTTTCGCGACCGCGCTTCAGTCCGGCTTCCTCGGCATCCTGCTCGCTTTGGCGCGCGTCCCGCTTTATCCGAGCCAAGGCATTGCCGCAGTTAGGTGGGGCCTCTCGCCTATCGAGGACCAGCAGCTTGCCGGCCTTATCATGTGGGTACCGGCGGGAATGGTCTACTTCATCGCCGCCCTTGCGCTCGCCGCGCTCTGGATAAGAGGCTCCAGCGCATACATTCACGGAGAAAACTGCTATGATCTCCATGCGCGCTAACAGCGGCTGGAAGGGTGCATTCTTGGTTGTAGCCCTGTCCGCAACCGCAATTCTTGTCTATGGCGGCTATACACTGAAGGCGGCCTCTGAACGCCGGGCCGCGGCGATCGCAATCGCGGGGGGCGAGCCGGACAATGGCCCGGCGCTGCTGGCCCGGTACGGCTGCCGGGGCTGCCACGCCATCCCTGGGGTGGCTGGCGCAGGCAATCGCGTCGGGCCACCCCTGAATGGTCTTGGCGACAGCGTTTATATTGCCGGCGTTGTACCCAACACGCCGGACAACCTCGTCCGCTGGATCGAGAAGCCGCACGAAGTCGACCCACGCACGGCGATGCCGGCGACTGGTATTTCCAAAAGTGAGGCCCGAGACGTGGCTGCCTACCTTTACTCGCTGCGCTGAGCATCCTTCCCGGGCAACGCGAGGAGGTAAGCTCGGTTTGAGGAGTCGGTACGATGGGCTCAAACGCATTCAGTCGATCGCCTGGTTCGAACCCAACGATATTGGCCCGGCCCCTCGACGAGCTTCGGTCGAGCGCCCATCAACGGCCTTGGCTTCGCGCTCATTTCATCCGCTGGTGCCTGGCGGTCTTGCCGCTACCTAGCGTGTCCAAAGTCTTGCTCCATAAGTGAAGGGCACGATATCTCGCAGCGCCTCGCCACGCATAAGCGACGCTACGGCGCAGAGTGCAAGCGAGGCGGCGAGAGAGCTCATAAGGGCTCATTGTGAACTTCAAAGATTACCGCTCATTTGAAAGAAACTGCCTGAAGCGCTCGGATTTTGGGTTCCGAAAAACGTCGGCAGGATGCCCCTCTTCCTCGACAACGCCCTTGTGCAGAAACATAACCCTAGTGGATACGTCGCGTGCGAAGGCCATCTCATGGGTGACCACGAGCATAGTTCGGCCTTCTTCAGCGAGTGAACGCATAACTTTCAGCACCTCGCTAACGAGCTCCGGATCCAGCGCGGAGGTCGGCTCATCGAAGAGCATGACCCTTGGTCGCTGTGCTAGCGCACGCGCGATTGCGGCCCGTTGCTGTTGCCCACCGGACAAGTGCCCTGGGTAGAAGTTGCGCTTGTCGGCAATACCGACCCGCTCGAGTAAAGCCTCCGCCTCTTCAATGCATTCGGCGCGATTGCGCTTTTGCACGTGCACGGGTGCTTCGATCACGTTCTCGAGGATCGTCATGTGCGACCACAGATTGAAGCTCTGGAACACCATTCCAATGTGTTCGCGAAGGCGGTCGACTTGCCGCCGATCGGCTGGCTCCGTTTTGTAGCGTCCCTTTTTCAGCCGAAACATTTCGCCGCCAATACGGACTTCACCGCTGTCGGGGACTTCGAGCATATTGATGCACCTTAACATCGTCGACTTTCCGGATCCGGATGAGCCGAGGATCGAGATCACGTCACCTTCCTGCGCTTCGAGGGAAACTCCCTTCAGAACTTCAAGCGGACCAAAGCGTTTGCGGAGGTCCTTAACTGAGACGGCGGCTGTTTTGTTTTTATTGTCAGCCGTGAGAAACGTTCCCCTGTCAGACATGCGTACTCCCGTTATGCCAAAGTTGGTGGCCTCATGCGGAGATGGGGCGAGAGCCAGAATTCAACGATCATCATCAAACGCGTGACGAGGAAGGTGATCGCAAGATAGATCGCACCGGCGACGATGAAGACCTCGAAGGCTCGGAAACTGTCGGCAATCAGCTTGCCCGCGAGGCCGGTGACCTCCATGATGGTGATCACGGAGGCCAGCGCCGTCGCCTTGAGCATCAGAATGACCTCGTTGCCGTAGGCTGGAAGTGCATGCCGGATGGCGATTGGCAGAACGATGCGCCTGAACAGCAGCGGGCCTGACATGCCGCAGGCACGTGCGGCCTCAACCTGCTGGACGGAAACGGCGTTCAAGCCTCCGCGGAAGATCTCGCTGGTATAGGCCGCTGTGTTCAATGTCAGTGCGATCACTGCACACCAATAGGGCTCGCGGAAGATTGCCCAAAGGCCGAGTTCCTGCAGCAATGGTCGGAATTGCCCAAGGCCGTAATAAATGAGGAACATCTGTACAAGCAGCGGCGACCCTCGAAAGACGAAGACGTAGCCTCGGGTGAAACCACGGCCGACCGGCCCCCCGACCACCGCAACAAGCGAAATGATAAGCGCAAGGATGCCGCCGGCAAAAATGGACGTCGCTGCGAGCTCCAGTGTGAGCGGCAACCCCGTCAGGAGGATGAGAAAAGTCTCCCACATGAATGCAATGTCCATCACAGAGAACTCCGGGTGCCGCGCATGGTTCTCGTTTCCAAATGGCGGAAGGCGATCGACGATGCCCAGGTGATGACGAGATAGAGGACGATGGCGGTCAGGTAGAACTCGAACGGGCGCCGTGTCGAACCGGCCGCGATCTGAGATTGACGCAGAAGTTCGACCAGGCCGGTGATGGAGATCAGCGCCGACTCCTTCAGCACTAGTTGCCAGGTATTGCCCAATCCCGGAATAGCGTAGCGCAGAACCAGGGGTGCGACGATGCGGCGAAACTTCGGCCAGGGCCGCATCCCGACAGCACTCGCGGCCTCGAGCTCGCCGCTGGCAACCGATTTGAAGGCGCCACGAAACACTTCGGATTGATATGCAGCGGAAACAACGCCGAGCGCCAATGTGCCGGTGAGGAAAGCCGGCATCCCAATGAAGCCTTGATAGCCAAAGAGGCCGCCGAGATACCCCAGAAATGCGCTGCCGCCAAAATAGAACAGGTAGATGACAAGGAGATCGGGCACACCGCGCAGGATGGTCGTGTAAGCATCCGCCAGCCAACGGAGCACTATGTAGCGCGACAGCTTCATAAAGGTGACGACTGATCCCAGGATCGTACCCGCCAGGAAGCCGCAGATCGAGACCCCGAGCGTCATGGCCGATGCACTAAGAAGCAATGTGCCCCAACCGGTCTCGCCAAAGCCGACGAGCGCCAAGTACCTGTCAATGAGTTCCATGCGTATCGGCCTCTCTGCGCCAGGCGAGTTAATCCATAGCCCGTCGATGCGCCCAGATGCGCTGCAGTTTCGACATGTTCTTTAGTGAGCTCTGAACATGCGCTCGAGCAGCCGCTTCGGCCGCCTCGGGGTCGCGCGCGCAGATGGCATCAGCAATGGCCCGGTGCTCATCCAGATCGGTATGTTCGAGATCCACCCACAGAACCTCGAGCCAAAGCGCCAGCCGCAGCTGTTGATAGACCTGCTCGCTTAATCGAGTGAGCGCATCATTGCGAGCCGCCTCCAGAATGACACGGTGGATGTAAAGGCCAAGATCAAGGTTTCGGGCCGCATCGGAAGGAGTGTCGTTGGCACTTTCCTTGAGCTCGACCATCTGCGCGATGACGCCGCGGAGCCTATCGAGGTCTTCTTCCGTCGCCGTGACGCACGCGAGCCGGGCCGCACACACATCGAGCGCCTCCCTGACAACCAGAAGGTTGCAGAACGCGGTGATATCCAAGTCCGAAACCGTGTAGCCGAGGTTTCTCTGGCCGACGACCAAACCTTCCTCTTCAAGCTTCATCAACGCTTCACGAAGAGGAGTGCGGCTTACTCCAAGCCTCTTGGCGAGAGCGTTTTCGGAGAGCCGCTCGGAAGGCCGAAGCTGTCCGGTGAGGATCAAATCCTTAAGTCGAGCATATGTCGTCTCACGCAGCGAAGCGCGCGGCTCGTTTTTGGTGAGTGTCAAACCAGTCCCCTTTCATAGCCCTCGGCCCCGAAGCCGGACTACCGCAAAGAAAGATATCGTTTTTCCTCTTGCCAGATCAAGCGGCATACAGATATGTATACAACATTGCCCACAGCATTCAATCGGATTTTGTCGATGTGGGGAATTGGCAGTACCCAGGGGGAAAAAGGGCAAAATGGAGGACCTTACATGCCCGAGATCTTAAGCCTTGAGGAACTCCGTGCCCGATTTGGGAACGCGTCTGGGGCTGACATTTTCGACCCCGAGTTTCGCAAGGTCGCGGACCAGGTCTTCGGCAAAGGCGATCGCCGCCAGGCGCCCTATTGCGGCGTTCCGACATTGCTGAAAGCTCCTCTTCGGCAAGATGCTGCGCCCCCCTTTACGGATATCGATGTGGCGCTCCTCGGCATTCCGTTGGATCTGGGCGTGACGAACCGCCCCGGTGCGCGCTTCGGCCCTCGCGCCGTTCGTAACGTCGAGAGAGTAGGGCCCTATGATCACGTGTTGCGTGCGGTCCCCGCCACGCACGTCCGTGTCGCAGATGTGGGCGACGTCCCTTTTCGCAGCCGTTTCGATCTCGTTAGTTCTCACGAGGATATCGAGCGGTATGTTCGCGGCCTGGTCGACGCTGGCGTTGTGCCGCTCTCGGTTGGCGGTGATCACTCCATAGGACTGCCGTTGCTTCGCGCCGTCGGCCGCGATCGTCCGGTGGGCATGATCCACATCGATGCCCATTGCGATACGAGCGGCTCGTTTGAAGGCTGCAAGTTTCATCATGGCGGTCCGTTCCGGCAAGCCGTACTTGACGGCGTGCTGGATCCCCGCCGGACGATCCAAATCGGTATTCGTGGCAATTCCGAATATCTGTGGGAGTTTTCCTACGCCTCGGGAATGACAGTCATTCACGCCGAGGAGGTTGAGGAACTCGGCATCAAACACGTGATCGAAAAGGCTCGCGCGGTCGCGGGCGACGGCCCGACCTATGTCAGCTTTGACGTGGATGCCTTGGACCCGGCATTTGCGTCAGGCACCGGTACACCGGAAGTGGGAGGGCTCACCTCCGCGCAGGCGCTCGGCATCCTTCGCGGCCTATCCGGTCTCGACATTGTCGGCGGTGACGTCGTCGAGGTCGCGCCTCAATACGATCCGACAACGAATACGGCGCAGATCGCCGCTCAGGTCTTATTCGAAATCCTCTGCCTTGCCGCAGAGGCGACAAGGATCCGCGCGTTCCGGCAAATCGAGCCATCACGCTGATCAAAAGCAAGTCCCGCTCAATAATGAGCGCCAAACCAAGAAGGGGAATGAAAATGAGAACAATCGAACTTGCACTCGCCAGCATGGTTCTGGGCGCGGCTGCTACGAGCGGCGCCTACGCCCAGGGCAAGCCAGCCGAAATCACCATTGCCACTGAAGGCGCCTACGAGCCGTGGAACTTCACAGGACCCGACGGGAAGCTTGCTGGTTTTGAGATCGATCTCGCCAATGATCTTTGCGGCCGCATGAAGATCAAATGCAACATTGTCGCGCAGGACTGGGACGGGCTTATCCCCTCACTGATCGCCAAGAAGTTCGATGTCATCATGGCATCGATGATCGTCACGGAGAAGCGCCTTGCCGTCATCTCCTTCAGCGAACCTTACGCGCCAACGGCGGCAGCATTCATGGTTGAAAAATCGGGCCCGCTCGCCAGTCTCCCCGGCACCGGAACGAATATCGATCTTGCGGGCGACAAAGCGAAGGTCGAACAGGAATTGCAGCCTCTTCGGGACGCCCTGAACGGCAAGGCGATTGGCGCTCAGGTCTCCACGGCAAACGTCGCTTTCCTTGATACTTATTTCAAGGATGTCGTCGATCCGCGCGAATACAAGACCGTCGAGCAGCACGACCTCGATCTGCAGGCGGGTCGCATCGACGCTGTCATAGCGCAGAAGACATCGCTGACCGCGACGCTGTCGAAGGAGGACTTCAAAGACTACACCATCGCCGGCCCGACCTTCACCGGCGGGGTATTCGGCCAGGGTATCGCTGCCGGCGTTCGCAAGGACGACGCCGAACTCAAGGCCATGCTTGACGAGGCGATCCGCGCGGCGAAGTCTGATGGGACGATCAACACCCTTTCGAAAAAGTGGATGAAGATCGGCCTCGAATAATCGACCGAAAACCATCCTCCCATCCACAAGAAAGACAGCCGCCGGACGCTCGAAAAGTTCGGCGGCTACATGGAACATGCCTGGAACACCACCGGAGAGCTATCGTGACCATTCTTCTCAATTCCCTGGAAGCGCGCGACGCGGCGTTTGTCCTTCATCCCTATACGAATGCGTCCCAGCATCTGCAGCACGGCCCGCTTGTGATTTCCGGGGGAGAAGGGATCTACATCGTCGACAGAGACGGCAATAAGTACATCGAGGGGCTCGGTGGTCTGTTTTGCGCTTCGCTTGGCTTTAGCGAACAACGGCTCGTCGACGCTGCCATGCGGCAAATGCAGGAATTGCCGTTCTATCACAGCTTTGGTGGCAAGTCGCATGAGACGGCAATCGAACTTGCCGAACGGCTGATCCGCCTTGCTCCGGTCCCGATGTCGAAAGTGTTCTTTGCCAATTCGGGTTCAGAGGCCAACGACACGGCTCTGAAACTTGTCTGGTACTATCACAATGCGATCGGCAAACCGGAAAAGAAGAAGGTCATCTCCCGCTGGCGTGCCTATCATGGGGTGACAATTGCCTCCGCAAGTCTCACGGGATTGCCGAACAACCATCGCGATTTCGATCTGCCGATCGGCGGGGTGCTTCATACCGATTGTCCTGAATATTATCGCTATGGTCTTTCCGGCGAGACCGAGGAAGAATTCGCGACGCGTTGCGCTGCATCGCTTGAGAATCTGATCCTTGCTGAGGGACCGGACACGATCGGCGCCTTCTTCGCCGAGCCGTTGATGGCGTCGGGTGGCTGCATCGTTCCCCCGCCGACCTATTACGACAAGATCCAGGCTGTGCTCCGGAAGTACGATATTTTGCTGATCGCCGATGAGGTGATCTGCGGCTTCGGCCGGCTCGGCACGATGTTCGGCTCAGAGAGCTTCGGCATGCAGCCCGACATGATTTCCATGGCCAAGCAACTGTCGGCGGCTTACCAGCCGATTTCCGCGCTGATGATCAACGAGAAAGTCCACGCCGCAATCGTCGCCGAGAGCGAGAAGATCGGCACCTTCGGGCACGGCTTTACCTATAGCGGTCACCCGGTCGCCACTGCAGTGGCCCTCGAGACCCTGAAAATCTACGAGGAAAGAGACATCGTAGGGCACGTCCAGAATGTCGCGCCGCTCTTCCAACGAAGACTCCGCGCGCTCGCAGAACATCCGCTCGTCGGAAACGCGCGTGGACGAGGCTTGATCGGTACGCTTGAGCTTGTTCGCAACAAGGAGACCAAGGAACCCTTCAATCCGGCGAACGGCGTCGCGATACATGCCGGCAAGCGAGCACAAGCGCACGGTGTCGTCACGCGTGCCATCGGCGACAACTACTCTCTTTGCCCACCTCTGATCATCACGGAAACGCAGATCAACGACATGTTCGACCGCTCGGAAAAGGCGCTCGATGACACCTATGCGTGGGCGCGCGCCAGCAACCTCTATTCATAAGGACGATTCCATGCGGAACTTCGAACAGCCTGGGCGCTCGATTGCAGTTGGCCGCAGCGGCATGGCAGCGACCTCTCATCCCATGGCAACCCTGACCGCCATCGAAATACTCAAAATCGGCGGCAAGGCCATCGATGCGGCCGTGGCGGCCTGTGCGGTTCAATGTGTAGTTGAAGCCGGCTCCACAGGTATCGGCGGCGATTGCTTCGCCTTGCTGGCTCCCAACGGCAGCGACCAGGTGATCGCCTATAATGGCTCGGGTCGCACGCCCGCCGCCGCTGAATTCAAGTGGTTCACGGACCAAGGTCTCTCAGAGATCACACGGTCTTCGCCTCACGCGGTAACCATCCCTGGCGCCGTCGATGCCTGGACGCGGTTGGTCGCAGATCATGGACGCATGTCAATGGCCGATATCTTGGCGCCGGCGATCGCGCTTGCGCGGGACGGCTACGCCATCACCCCGCGCGTTGCTGCCGACATTTCGCATCAGCGCGCGATGCTGGCGCTCGATTCGTCGACGCGCCGCATTTTCCTCGACAATGATGAAGCTCCCGCAGTCGGGTCGGTTCAGCGTCAGCCGGAGCTTGCCGAGACTTTGTCGGCGATCGGCAAGTATGGCCGGGAGGCATTCTATCGGGGCGATGTCGCGGAAGACATGGTCTCATACCTCCAGGCGCGCGGCGGCCTGCACACCCTGGAGGATTTCGCCTCCGCCGCGGGGGAATACGTTATGCCCATCAGTGCAAGCTATCGTGGATGGACGATTCATGAATGCCCTCCCAATGGGCAAGGCATCATTGCTCTCATGATCCTGAAGATATTGGAGCGTTTCACCCCGTCGGGCGATCCTCTCGATGCCGACAACCTCCACATCGAAGTCGAGGCAACCCGGCTTGCCTATGCTGCGCGCGAACGATGGCTGGCGGACGCGGCAACATCAAACGTGCCGATCGATTTTCTTTTGTCGGACGAACTTGCAGACGAGCTTGCCTCCATGATCAGACCGGACGAGGTTTGCGACGCCGGCGGTCTCATCGATGGTGTCGAGCACTCCGACACCGTCTACATCTCGGTGGTCGACAAAGATCGCAATGCCGTTAGTTTTATAAATTCCATCTTCCACCCTTACGGTAGCGGTCTCATGGCTCCGAAATCGGGGGTGTTGTTCCACAACCGCGGCCAGAGCTTCGTGCTAAAGGACGGGCATCCGAATGCGATCGGTCCACGCAAGAGGCCGATGCATACGATCATTCCGGGAATGGTCACGCGGAACGGCAAAACCGTCCTCTCATTCGGCGTCATGGGTGGGCACTATCAGGCAATGGGACATGCGCATTTTCTGTCGAAGCTGTTCGACTTTGGCATCGACATCCAAACCGCGATCGGGCTTCCTCGTCTGTTCCCCCTCCCCGGCACCCGGACGGTCGAAGCCGAGGAAGCAATTCGAACTGCGATCGGCGAAGACCTCGAGGGTCGCGGCTTCCAGGTGATCCCACCGAAATGGGCCATCGGCGGAGCGCAGGCGGTGTGGATCGATCATCAACACGGATCCCTGCTCGGCGCGTCTGATCATCGCAAGGATGGCTGCGCCCTGGGGTACTGATTTCAGAGCATCGGAGAAGGTGATGTCCGACTATCCGCAAACGCAACTCTATATCGGCGTTGGCGGGACGGATCGAAAGAACGCCTTTCGATCGTCAATCCTGCCTCCGACGAGGTCATTGGAACGGTGGCAAATGCCGGGCGGGATGATCTCGACGAAGCCCTCGCCACAGCCGCAACCGGGTTCACGGCCTGGTCTCGGATCAGCGCATTTGAGCGCGCTAAACTGCTGCACAAGGCTGCCCAGCTACTGCGCGAACGGGCTGAAAAGATCGCGACGATCATGACTCTCGAACAGGGAAAGCCGCTCGCGGAGTCGAAAGCGGAGACTCTGGCGGCGGCCGACACGATCGACTGGTTTGCCGAGGAGGCGCGGCGGGCATACGGTCGTGTTGTCCCTTCCCGTGTCGCCAATGTTCGGCAGACCGTCGTGAAGGAGCCAGTCGGTCCGGTCGCCGCCTTCAGCCCCTGGAATTTTCCGTTGAACCAGGCCGTGCGCAAGGTAGCGGCCGGTCTTGCGGCCGGTTGTTCCGTCATCCTGAAGGGGCCGGAGGAGACGCCGGCGAGTTGCGCAGAACTTGTTCGCGCATTCGCGGACACCGATTTGCCGGCCGGCGCACTCAATCTGGTTTTCGGAATTCCCGCCGACATCTCCAACCACATCATTCCGCACCCGATCATCCGCAAGGTCTCCTTCACGGGATCGACCTCCGTTGGCAAGCAGCTTGCGGCTCTTGCCGGTGCCCATATGAAGCGGGTGACGATGGAACTTGGCGGTCACGCGCCGGCGATGGTGTTCGACGATGCCGACGTCGATCTCGCAGTCACGATGTTGGCCGGAGCGAAATTCCGCAATGCGGGCCAAGTCTGCATTGCCCCGACCCGCTTCCTCATACAAGAGAAAATCTACGCGAGGTTTCTCGAGTCCTTCGTCAAGGCCGCAGAGGCCGTCAAGTTGGGCAATGGACTGGATTCGGGCACGACCATGGGCCCGCTTGCAAATGGCAGACGCCTCGAAGCCATGGAATCATTGACTGCGGATGCCGTCTCACGGGGCGGAAGGATTGCGACCGGCGGCGAGCGCATCGGCAACCGCGGAAATTTCTACAAACCCACGGTTCTGACAGATGTGCCGCTGAGCGCCCGGATATTGAACGAGGAGCCTTTCGGCCCGATCGCGGTGGTGAGTCCGTTTTCGACCTATGAAGCCGCCATTACGGAAGCGAACCGACTCCCCTACGGCTTGGCAGCCTATGCTTATACGACATCCGGGAAAACGAGCGCCGCACTGAGCCGCGATATACAGAGCGGAATGATGTCAATCAATCACCATGGGCTGGCGCTGCCGGAGCTTCCCTTTGGCGGCATAAAGGACTCGGGCTACGGGTCCGAAGGTGGAGCAGAGGCGATGGACAACTTCTTCAACACCAAGCTGGTTACAGAAGCGATTTGATTCCTAGAGAGCACCATGCGCCGCTTTTTGCCTGATACTTTCACGATCCTACTCGTCTGTAGCGTCGTCCTTGCCTCGCTGCTTCCGGCAAGCGGGAGTTTCGCGGATCATTTCGGCGTTGCCACAAGTCTCGCCATTGCGCTTCTCTTCTTCCTGCATGGCGCGCGGATGTCCACCGATATTGTCATTGCCGGCATCCTGCATTGGCGCCTGCACCTCGTCATTCTGCTGACGACATTCGCCGTTTTCCCATTGCTTGGCCTAGCGTTGGGCCTCATTCCCCATTCGCTCCTGCCGCAACCGCTTTATCTCGGTATTCTCTTCCTGTGCGTCCTGCCGTCGACTGTGCAATCATCCATTGCATTTACGTCAATAGCAGGCGGGAATGTTCCGGCCGCCATCTGCTCGGCCTCCGCCTCCAATATCCTCGGCATGTTCCTGACGCCTCTTCTCGTCGGCTTGCTCTTTTCCGTCGGCGGCCATGGCACGTTCTCCTGGGATGTCATGGAAAAGATCCTGCTGCAGTTGCTCGCGCCATTTGTCGCCGGGCAGATCCTACAGCCGTGGATTGGAAATTGGGCACGCTCGAAGAAGAGGATTCTCACTCCTGTCGACAGAGGTTCCATTCTGATGGTTGTCTACGTCGCCTTCAGCAAGGCAGTCGTCGAGGGATTGTGGCAAACCTTCTCGCTGAGAGATATAGCCGTCGTTGTCGGGCTTGACATGCTACTGCTCGGCTTTGTGTTGACCTTCACCATGCGTGGCAGCCGCCTTATGGGCTTCAACAGGCCAGACCAGATCACCATCACATTTTGTGGATCGAAGAAGAGCCTTGCCAGTGGCGTACCGATGGCAGGCGTCATCTTCGCCGGGCAGTCGATCGGAGCGATCGTTCTGCCGTTGATGCTTTTCCACCAGATCCAGTTGATGGTGTGCGCAGTCATCTCACAGAAATATTCCACTGCCGCCAAAACCGTATGACGGCAAGCCTAAAGCGATGAGAGGACCTCCGCCTGCACCGTACGCTTTGATGTGATGCGGCCAGGAGAGAGTTGCTGGTACCAGCGGAGCGCCGAAGCGCGAATGCGCGTTCTTGAGGCGGGAGGCATGGCAATGTCGGCTCCTCCCGCGCATTGCTGTCACTCAGCGGGTCGCTCTCCAAGCTCCGCTTTCCACCCTCCCGCGACAGATTGGAACCGGAAGATCGACCCACCCGCAGCGCTGATTAAGGGGAATTCTCGACCCAGTGCTGCCATTCACTGGAAGAGGTGGGAATTTCCGGTACTTCCTGCCAGAGCAGCACACGAGCTCTGGCAGGAACCGCAAGATCTTAATGCCTTCCCAGAATTATCTCGACTCTCGCAGAATAGGTGCCACATTATGAAATCATGATCGATGGGAACGACAGCGCGGGGGATGCGGGTGACGCAAGGCAGCGCTTCGGCTTGGCGGGGCTTGCCGAAGTCATCGTCGAGACGCTTGATCAGCCGCTGCTGATCCTCACTTCCAATCTCACCATCGCCGACGTCAACTCCGCATACTGCGAAACCTTCGGCGTCACGGCCGAGGAGACGCGCGGCCAGCTGATATACCGGGTGGGCAATGGGCAGTGGAACATTCCCGAGCTGCGCGGGCTCCTGGAGCAGGTCCTGCCCGAGCGCTCGATGGTGAAAGGCTACCGGATCGAGCACAAGTTTCCCAATGTCGGGAGGCGAGTCATGATCCTCAACGCCCGAAGAATAACGGCCGATAACGGGCGCCCGGAACTGATCCTGCTCACAGTCTCCGATCGAACGGAAGCCGAGCAGGCCCGGTTCGAGCTCGAAGGCCACCGGGAGTTCCTGGAGAAGCTGATCGACAGCGTTCGCGAAGGGCTACTGGTGCTCGGCTGGGATCTGCGAGTCATCAGGGCGAACCAGACCTTCTACGACCTGTTTCAGGTCTTCGCCGCCGACACCGAAGACCGGCTGGTATACGAACTTGGAAACCGGCAATGGGACATTCCGAAACTGAGGGAGCTCCTGGAAGATGTTCTTCCCGACAACAATGCGTTTGATGATGTCGAGGTAGAGCACGACTTCGAAACAATCGGGCGGCGCATCATGCTCCTCAATGGCCGCCGTCTCGATCATCTCGACCTCATTCTGCTGGCGATACGCGACGTCACCGAACAACGTCGAATGGAGGCGCAGCAACAGACGTTGATGGGCGAGTTGCACCACCGGGTAAAGAACGTCCTGGCGAGCGTAAACGCGCTGGCAAATCGCAGCCTGCGCGAAAGCCAATCGCTTGATGACTTTCGAGCTACGTTTGCAACTCGCTTGGGCGCCCTCTCCAGGACCCAGGACCTGCTGATGCGCGCACCTGCGCACGATGTCCGCATGGCCGAAGTTCTGCGCCTGGAGTTGGAGGCTCAAGGCGGCCATGAGGGAGAAAACTACCAGCTTGACGGTCCAGATGTAACCCTGTCGCGTGAAACCACGCAAGCGTTCGCCATGGCGATCCATGAACTGGCCACCAATGCGGTAAAACACGGTGCCTGGGCCACGCACGAAGGCCGGCTGAAGGTAACTTGGACAGCACACCCAAAAAAGGACAACGGAACGCTAATCAGTTTTCGCTGGCGGGAGAACGGCCGCGAAATCGATACCGCCCCGGCTCGCAAGGGCTACGGCTCGCAAGTGCTGGAGGGAGTGTTTAGCCATTCCCTGGACGGCACGTCCGAATTGACGCTCCATCCTGACGGCGCCGAGTTCGCTGCTGAATTCAAGCTGCAGGATTAGGTTTTCGCTTGCTGCTTGCCCAACGGTGATGACCTGCTTTCCATACTTTTACTGCGGCGACCAAGGCAAAGAACGACCCTGTCCAGTCGTTTCCGCCACCGCTGCACGAATGACCGCTGTGCGCCCCACCCGCCGTTGATCTCTGCTTCCTCGCTGCCTAAGGGCAGTCACGAAAGAG
Source organism: Sinorhizobium fredii (assembly GCF_002944405.1). Classification (NCBI taxonomy): domain Bacteria; kingdom Pseudomonadati; phylum Pseudomonadota; class Alphaproteobacteria; order Hyphomicrobiales; family Rhizobiaceae; genus Ensifer; species Ensifer fredii. The sequence continues at coordinate 344,489 of NZ_CP024308.1, forward strand.
ACTTGACCCGACGCCAGTGGCCGGGCGTCATGTTTTCCCACTCGCGGAAAGCGCGATAGAACGAGTTGGCGTCCTGGTATCCGAGCAGGTAGGCTACCTCTTCCACGTCAATCGTGAGATCGGAGAGAAGCTGGCGGCCGAGTTCCTGTCTGGCTTCGGTCAGGAGAGCACGGAAAGTCTGGCCTTCCGCCGCAATCCGCCGCTGCAAGGTGCGTTCGCTCAGGCCCAGATCGCGCGCCACGGCAGCGACGTCGTGGCGACCACTGGCCATTGTGCGTTTCAAGGTGCCCTTTACCTGCTCACCGACTGTAGCCAGTGCCTCGATCTCGCGCACGGCGTCTGCCAGCGCGGGGGTCAGCATGTGGATCAGTTCGGGGTTGTGTCCGGGGAATGGCAGGTCGAGATCCGGTGCATTCAGCACCATGCGATCACGCTCTGTCCCGAAATGGATCGGGCAATCGAAGAAAATGGCATGTCTGTCCGTTCCCGGCTTTGGTCGCCGCAGTTCCACTGAGATTGGCCGCAGGTGACGGCCAGTACCGCGTCGCCCGAGTTCCAGCACAAGGGCAAAGCTTGCGTCAACCGACAGGGGCGGCTCCGGTTCGGTGCCGGCAGGCCACTCGATCGTCACCGCCACCTTGCCGTCGCGCTCTTCGAAACAAAGACGGTCAGGGCTGCAGAGACGATTGAAGCGGTCCAGCCGCGCTATAGCGTCCCGAAAGTCGGCGGCGTAGGACGCCACCACAATTGCGAGCTTGTGATTGGCGGTGCTGGTCTCGCTCACCATCCTTATGCTGAAGGCGGGGTCTGCGGACAGCGTCTCTATGGCGTTCCAGATGGCGAAAAGTTGTGTGGTGCTGATGACGGCGGAATTGTCGAGATGCAGCGTCGCAGGAAGCCTGGCCTGCCGCAGCACCGCCGAAGGCCGCAGTCCCAGGCGTTCAAGTGACTGCCAGAACGGCCTCGGCAATCTGCATCGGTCGGAACGCACTTTAGTTATCTCTTCACTCCATTTGGAGATTGCAGGCCGTCGGAGGCCTGGTGCGCGGAGTACAGGTGGAGGCGCCGGTTTACATACGACCTGGCGTATACCGTAGTGCTTTTGGCGCGCTTTGCAAGTCCGGTGGCGGATCTTGCTAATGCCTGCGCGGCGTCCTGTTCGTATCGTCTTCTCCGATGGTGCTGGCGCTGAACCTCAAATCCCGCGGCAACCATATCTGGAGCCGACAGCGAACCGGTCCAGATAAGAACAACCACGAATCAGGAGATCGAACATGACGCTCACATTCTACACCAACCCGAACTCACGCGGGCGCATCGTGCGCTGGATGCTGGAGGAGGTGGGCCAACCCTACGAAACGGTGGTCCTCGATTACGAAAAGACCAGCGCATTTGACGAGTGGGGCGGCGCGGCGCTCGAACGGCCAGTTTCGAGCAATCCCAGCGACGAGTTGGTTCGCTTCTTCATCGAGATCAATCCCATGGGCAAGGTGCCAGCGCTCGTGCATGATGGCCGCGCCGTAACAGAGAGCGGCGCAATCATTACGTACCTCGCCGAGACGTTCCCCGAGGCTGAGCTTGCACCGACTGCAGATGAGCGTGCCGAGTACTACCGCTGGATGTTCTTCGCTGCGGGACCGGTGGAACAGGCCGTTACGAACCACCGGGCGGGATTTTTGCCCGCTCCCGAACAGGAATTTTTCTTCGGCTACGGCAGCTATGAGCGCACTTTGGACCAGCTGGAAAAAGCAGTGCAGGCGCATCCTTTCATCGCGGGCGACCGGTTCACAGCTGCGGACATCTATGTCGGCTCGCATATCGGCTGGGGCCTTGGCCTTCAGACGTTACCTCCGCGCAAGGCGTTCCTCGACTATATCGGCAAACTGGTGGAGCGAGATGCTTTCAAGCGGGGCGTGGCCAAGGACGAGGAATTGATAGCGCAAGCCGCAGCAGCCCGTGCCGCATAGGCATCTTGCCTCACGCCCGGGTTCGGAGAATACCGTCTCGCACCAAGCTGCGCCCGGAGGCACGCTGAACATCCGGCAAGACCGCGCCGCAGGCTTAAGACGTCGTTTGAGCACGCCTCCCGGCGACGGCAGGCGTGCGCCACAAGTGGCCGACCCTTACGCCGCCCAATGGCCGGTTTTACTCTGGCCGTTGAGACGCGGAGGTTTGAAGCTGCAGACGCGAGCGGCGACCCGGAGCGGAGCATACCGCCACAAGCCTGCTTGACAGCGGACTTCAACTTCCCGCCCCGAACACGTCATTCGGCAATCGCCTTGGCGACGACCGCTTAGAGGTCCGCATGCGGCCGGCCCTCGTCCCAGCCCTGGAATTTCGTCGTCCACCCACCGACAACGCTGATCAAGGCGAATTCTCGACCCGTTCCTGCCGTCCAGAATGAAGCGCGCTATGACGCGAGTTGACCCACAAGAGACATTGCAGCCCGCTCGGGCAAGCACGGATATCCGCCTTCGCGAACGTGAATTAAGCATGTTCGCGCGACGTGCTATGGTTCATCAAAGCGCGTCGCGATTTCCAGGATTTCCAGATTCCCAAGTCGGGTTGGCCCTTCCTGCGACGGAGGGAACCCCAGCAGCAAATCACTTCCACTTGCATTGCGTAGCCGTGTCATTGCGTTCGTCGAGGCCGGGTACAGCCGTCAACAAACAAGAATGATCGGATCGCTCAATGGTGCATCACCTGCACCATTTGCAAGCCGATCGTAGGCGCTTCGCGAATGGCTGAGGACGGTCGTTAACACCGGAGGAACCTGATGAGTCAGCTCGAGCCTACCACACAAGCCTTCATCGACAGCCTTGCCGGCGCAATGCCCATCTACACGCTCTCGCCCGAGGCGGCTCGCGACGTGCTCGCCGGCGCCCAGAAGTCGGCGCCGGTAAAGCTCGCGCCCGCGCGCAGCGAGGACCGTGTCCTCAATGTCGGCCCCAAGGGTCGCACCGACATCCGGATCTATCGGCCGGAGAGCGCCAAAGGCCCGCTGCCCGTGGTGATCTATACCCACGGCGGCGGCTGGGTGCTAGGCGACCGCGAGACGCATGATCGGCTGGTCCGCGAGCTGACCATTGGAGCGAACGCCGTCGTGGTGTTCGTCGACTATGATCGCTCGCCCGAGAGCCGCTATCCCGTCGCAGTCGAGGAAAGTTATGCAGTGCTCAAGTATGTAGCCGAGCATCCCGACGAGTTCGGCGGGGATGCCAGCCGAATTGCGATCGCAGGCGATAGTGTTGGCGGTACTATGACGGCCGTGGTCGCGCTGCTCGCCAAAGAACGCAATGGCCCTGACGTGAGGGCACAGCTTCTCTTCTATCCGGTCACTGATGCCTCAATGTCAACCGGCTCCTACAAGGAGTTTGCCGAGGGTCCGTGGCTGACGCAAAAAGGGATGGAATGGTTCTGGGATCAATATCTGCCCGATGTCTCCAAGCGCGCCGACATTCATGTCTCGCCGATCAACGCCAGCTCGGAGCAGCTAAAGGGCTTGCCGCAAACGCTGCTCTTGGTCGACGAGAACGATGTGCTGCGCGACGAGGGCGAGGCTTATGGCCGCAAGCTCGCAGCAGCTGGCGTTCTGGTCAGGTCGGTCCGCTACAATGTCACCATCCACGACTTCATGCTGCTCAACCCGATCGCGAACACGCCCCCGGTGCGTGGTGCCGTCGATCAGGCGTCGGCATATCTGCGTGAAGTTTTCGCGGGCTGATGACCGCGAGACCCAGTAGAGCAACAACCAGCGGCCCGGCATCCCGAGCGGCAGGACCGCTGGCAATGGAAGCGCAGCAGCCGGCGAGCATACCGACCACGTCGACAAGGGGAGGATAAACCATGAAGATCGTCGTCATCGGCGGCACCGGCCTGATCGGCTCGAAGACCGTCGCCATTCTGCGCCAGGGCGGCCACGAGGTCGTCGCCGCCTCGCCCCAGAGCGGGGTTAACACGATCACCGGCGAGGGCCTCAAAGAGGCCATGGCGGACACGCAGGTGGTGATCGACCTTGCCAATTCACCCTCATTTGAAGACAAGGCGGTGCTTCAATTCTTCGAGACCTCCGGCCGCAACCTTCTCGCGGCGGAGGCCGCAGCGAATGTCGAGCACCATGTCGCGCTCTCCATCGTCGCAATTGACCGGACAGACAATGGCTATTTCCGCGCCAAGGTCGCCCAAGAGAAACTGATCAGGACCTCCGGCATCCCCTACACCATCGTTCGCGCGACCCAGTTCATGGAATTCCTCGGCGGCATCGCCGATTCAAGCGCGGATGGAAACCTCGTCAGGATCCCACCCATTCTGTTCCAGCCCATCGCGGCGGACGACGTCGCCGCCATCGTTGCCGATGTGGCAATCGCGAAGCCGCGAAGCGGCATTGTCGAGATCGCCGGCCCGGAACGAGCGCCGCTCAACGAAATCGTCGCCCGCTATTTAAAGGCGGTCGGCGACCCGCGCGAAGTCGTGAGCGACCCCGCGGCTCCATACTGGGGCAGCCGGGTCGAGGAGCACTCGCTCGTGCCGTTGGGCGAGGCACGCCTCGGCCGCATCGGTTTCGACGAATGGCTCCGCCGCTCACAGGCAGCAGCCTGATCCCGCATCGGAGATACTCCCAGTCTGTCCGAGCGGGTCCCGGGCAACGAACGAAAGAGGCGACCATGATGATCAAACTCGTTGCGTTGGGTCTTCTGTGCCTCATGATCGGCACGGCCGCGGCTCAGGAGCCTAAGGTCACGGCACTTATGTCTAAAGATCTTCCGGAGAATCCCGGCAGGGAAGCTCTGATGATTATGGTCGAGCATGCGCCCGCCGGGGCGAGCGCTATCCACCGACACAATGCACATGCGTTTGTTTACGTGCTGGAGGGCTCCGTCGTGATGCAGCTGAAGGGCGGACAACAGGTGACACTGACACCAGGACAGTCCTTCTATGAAGGCCCCGATGATGTTCATCTCGTCGACCGGAACGCAAGCGCCACTCAGCCGGCGAAATTCCTGGTGCTCTTGATCAAGGACAAGGGCGCCCCGGCGCTCGTGCCCGCACAGTGACTGTTACGGCAACCACAGCAGGAGGCAGACACGAGCTTGGGCAACATCTCACGGTCAAGCACTGTGCCGACAAGGTGCACGCGAGGTACACCCACGGTAGACCGGATTCCGAGTTGGTTCCGTCGCGCTACGCGCTGCGGGTCGGCGAGATTGACGTCATGGTGGTCAGCGATGGGGTGCTATCGCTGCCAGGCGCGATGTTGGGCCACGACGTCGATCCAGCCGTCCGGGCGGCCTGGCTGGAGGACATGTTCCTGCCGCCGGCCGGGTAGGAACGTCTGGAAATGGTGCTCCCTCCTCGTTCAGGTCGACAAGAAGGGCGGCATTCCACCCGGCTGCGACGTGACCCTGAACCGGAACGATCAACCCTGAGGAGACCTTGCTCTCCTCAAGGCCAAATGACCGCTCCCCGCGCCCCAGACGGTCGTTGAGGCACCCGGTTTGTCGTTCTGAAAGCTGCCGGCCGGCTACGAAAGCGACAATGCCGCAAGTGCGCCGTTCGGACGGCCAGCGTCTTTCCCCCAATAATCGAGTGCTTCCCATCCCATGCACAATACTTTCAGGGCTTCAGGGGAGTTGAGCGAGGATATCGTCGACGATACTCGGGACGGTACCGGCCGTGTCGATATTGATGCCAGTGGGAACATATTCCCGGGTGCGATGGTAGCGGAGTACCAGCGCCCGCTCTGCCGGCTCGAAGCCCGGCTCATTTGGCCGCCCATCTAATCGTCGGTTCAACGTCTCAACGTCGATGTCGAGCACGAAAATCTTGTCGAATAGCTCCACAAATTTGTGAAAATTGCGCGAGCCTCCACAGAAGAAGGTGGCAGAATGGGTGGTGTCGGCAGCGATAGCCCGGACCTTGTCGACCGGCCAGATCCAGTGCGCGTATCCCCAAACCAAGCGGTCCGCGCCTTTGGGTGGTCCTGCGAGTGCCTGGCCCGTCTCGGCGTCGCCAACATAGGCCAATACCCGGTCACCATGGACGACATGGTAGCCCCGCCGCTCCAGTTCGGTGGCGACAGACGTTTTTCCAGTGCCGGAACCGCCTTCGATCAGATAGTTCTTGATGCCCATGGGGGCTCCTATCATGGCCCTCAATCCGGTGAGAAGAGTCTCTCCGGGCGGACGCTCCCCTACTCAGTTCATCGTCGAGCCCGAGTAGTAGAGCCGCCCGACGGGATTGATATTGTTTTCAAGTGTGTCGCCAGGCCGTCGGGCGCGGGAAGGGACCCGGTGAAATTCCCTCACCTGCGGCGTTGATGGTCACCGTCGGCTACAGCTTCTCAGCCCTCATCAACCGGTTCAGGCAGTTCTTTGGGCTGCTGCTCGCTTGGTTGAACAGCAGGCCGAGAGCATTCGGCGTTTAAGTCCGCCTATTGTTCACGGTCGATTGAAAAGACGCGCAGCGCCGTGGCCGCGCGGGCGCCAGGACATTCAAGCCGACACTTCGGTCAGTTCGTCAGCGCTATGGGGTGCGGAGCGAGGCGAGATCAGCGTCGCTCCGAAGTAGCGCGACGCAGCCTCGGTGCGGTTGCGCACGTTCATCTTCTTGTAGATGTTGCGGACATGACCATTGACGGTGTTTTCGGAAAGACCGAGACGTTTGGCGATGATCTTGTTCTGCGTGCCCATGGATATGAGATCGAGAATCTGGATCTCGATCATCCTGAGGAGGCCTGGGGCAAATTCGGTCTTGCGTTCCATATCGGTGTCTTCCGAAGGCCCCTGTTGCGCGACAACGCCGTCCCCTGCGAGCCCTCTCGGCGCCAGGCGCCGAAGCAACGCGGCGGGAAAATGCTCGCCGCCCTTCATCAAGAGATCAATGGCGGTGAGGCATAAGTCGAGATTGAGGGTCAGAGGCAGTACGCCCTGAAGCAATCCTTCGTCGACAAGCCCAGCGATCGACGAGTCGAGCTCGTCCGCATTCTGCACCATCAGGCCGATCGCGGCCATTGGATAGAACTCGTGGATCGTCCTCATGAACGATGGAAGTACTGCCGCCGGCAGGCGGTAGAGCATCACCAGGCTTACGTCGACAAGCGTACCGTCCAGAAGCCCGTCGGAATCGGAAAGGCTTACTGTGTCTTGATCTTGAAAACGCGCGCTGATCGCGTGCGTTAGACATTCGGCGAACAGGTCGGTCTTCGCGAGCACTACAATCTTGCTTTTCTTCTGTAATACCTTGTTACAATCTTCAATATTGTTCAGGGTCGGGCTTGTATGGTCCAATTATCTCTCCCTGATCTAGCGGGTTCCGTGTCGCTGAGACTGTACATTCTCATAAAAAATCATTGCGATAGTGTTCAACAAAAAACCCAATGGATCTTGGAATTAAGTACAGATTGTAGCTATGCGCTCACATTGTCCTTTTGTTGCTACAACCATCAATAGCCGTTGTCATTATCGCCCAGTTCAGATAGTTATCTCGCCGTTCAATTTCCACTCATAATGGACTAGCTCAGATCGCCATCAACCAGGCTACAGTGCCTTAGATGCGATGCTTCTTTGGTGGGCAAGTGGACTTGACAAAACACTGATCGTAATCGAAGCGCAGCACCTCCCCGCTCCTGACTTCATCTCATCCGAGAATTCGATGCGGTCGTGCTGTTCGCACCCAAGACGTTCGGCCAAATGTCGGAGGCTGAGAAGCGAGCCGGTAGCCGTCCCATCTCACCTCGAACGCCCGGTTCGGCCCGGAGTGCAGCCAAATGGGCCGCTACAAAGTCGCGCGCCTGATCGAGAAGGGCGGCGGCGACATGCCGATCCGCGACTTTATCGCCATGATCGGCGCATCTGCGCGCTAGGCAAATATCAAAGTATCAAGCTGCGGCGCATGCTGCGATGTCCCGATCTACATGTTCATGCCGAAATCGGCAGCAGATGATTATGGCGAGAAGATGCAGCAACATTTATTTCGAAACACCGAGGCCAAGGAGGTGTCTTGAGCACACCATCACCAGACTGCGGTGTTCGCATAACATTAACCAATTGACGATCTTACATCGTGCGCGGAGCACGCGTATGCTGTATATAATACCGTTCTAATGCAAGACATGGCCGCGCGGCTGGGAACTCCAGTCATCGCAACCGAGCCGAGGAGGCGCCATGGAGCGCCGCGACGAAGCTTCCCGACCAATCACTACTGCCGAGGTGGATATGCTCGGCGTAGTGTTCGATGAGTTGCGGGCAGAGTATTGTATTCCAAGCGAAGGCCCGGAAGCGGAAGATCTGGCAGCCAGAGTGTTTTCGCTCTACCAGTCGGGCGTGCGAGATCTTGGACTACTGAAGAAGCTCGCCATCCGGTGTGGATGAAGCTCATGGGATAAGAACAGAGCGGCCGGCGCGACGTTTGGCGGGAAACCTCGGAGATTTCCGAAGCGTCCGGCCTATTTTTGAGGATCGTCATGATTCTTGCCGTGCTGGTGCTCTTTGCCTTTGGATGGTTCGTCTCCTGACGTAATCTGCTACTTTTTCCGAGATACTCCATCAGATTGCACAGCCCTTTCCGGATGCTGTCCTCGAGGGCACGCAGGCGCTGTTCGTGCCAAGGCTCGTCGCGCTCCACCGTATTGAGCGCGGCAAACATCCAAGCGATCGCGCTCTCGGGCATTCGCATCGCCTAGTAGATGCGCCATGAAATCTCTGCCGAATTCGATTTGGCTTCGCACGGAGCCAAGCTGCCGCTAGGCACGGTCACCACCTTATGAAGGGAGGCAAACCACGACGTTGCAGATCGTCTTGCCGCTCCCGACAGACGCATGAGCATCGGCGACTAGCTCCCTACCCAATCTTGCTAGACGTCAAAGTGATCAGCACTTTCCCATCTGAACCAAGGCCGCCGGCTCTTCCTTGACGGGTCGCGCGTCGGGCGCCCCACCCATTCGCGGATGTCGAGCCCGTCATTTACGCGCTCGCTGACGGCGACGCGCCTCGGGTCACCGGCGCGGAGGTGCATGAAGCTTCAGGCAGTGAATGCCACTTGAGCAAGGCAAACAGAAAAATTCTCCCAACAACCGGGCACCTCCTGCGAGGCAGCGACGAGCGGATCCTCGCTTTCGAGCCACATGAAGCGGAATATTGTGCCGGTGCGGGAACGGGTAACAACTACTGCGAGCCGCGAGTTGGTTTACAGGCTGTGGCGCGTAATCCAAATGAGCTATGAATTATTTCATTAGCAGCAGTTGTATTAGCGATTCCTTTAATATAACTTGTATTGTTTAATGCAGGACCAAGAGCACATGCCTGGTTCCAACCGTTAAAAGTCGCGGTCGGAAAGAGGGGGAGTGTTGGTTATGCGCGACGAGAGGCAGTGCCCTTTCCGCGCAGCCCTGTTGAGTTTGGCTGCCGGAATTTCTCGCACATTCGGAGTAGTCGGGACGCACAGTTGAGCGATCCAGCGTCTCACTTTTGATCAAACCAGTTCAGGCAAGTAATCCGCCGATCCGGATTCGGAGCGGTGGGCCTCGCGTTGGGGGCCAGAGCCAGAGATGACCTCTTACCAGCGACTTCAGTCCCGCTCTGGCGAACAAGGGAGGAAATCATGCTTAGACATCATATCTTCATGGCAAGCGCGGCCGCCGCCTTCTTCGGAGGGATCATGTTGTTCGATGTCGGGGGCGCTCAGGCCCAAACCTGTCCCGGCGTATCGCAAGACCAGTGCGTCGAATTGTGCGGTGCGGCCGGGGTTGCCTCCTGCACGAAGACCGGTTCAACGCCGAATTGCGTCTGCAACGAAGAGACCAAGAATGTAAACGGCAATGCCTTTGGCACGGCAACGACGAATACCGCTTCCGGTCAGGGCAACATCGGCAACAAGACCGAGGAAGAGTGCACGGGCAACGCGGGGCAGTGCAAAAAGCAATAGCACCAACGTAAGGGCGACTTGGGATACAGGAGGAGGGAACCACGGCCTGCTGGCCAAAACCGGTGAAGCCCACCGCGACCGTGCTTCGAACTTCCTGAACCAGATCACGAGCCGGGGAATTCGCCCCGGCTCCGATACGGGGTGAACATGATACGCAGCCTTTTATTCGCGGCAGTGGTTGTTGGCGGGACAGCAATACCCGCCTACACCGAGGTGCCACTTCCGTCTGCTGCTTTCGACCGGATTTCCTCTGCCTTCACATATCTGAGAACTTCCTTGAAGACGATCTCAGGCGGTAGCATGAGACCTGGCTACCGGATGCGAGATGTTGTGCGTGGCGACATGGTCACCTCCTTGCAGGCGGCTGGCACTCTCAATGCGTTGGTATTGGTCGAAGTCGGCTCTCAGTTGTCCGGACGGATCAAGGAGCTTTACGCCGATTTCAACTCTCGTGTGACTCGGGGCCAAGTCATAGCCCGCGTCGAGCCAGAGCTATACGAAGCGAGGCTGGCTCAGTCCCGGGCCGAGCTGGAAATGGCCCGGACCCAGGTCGCGATACAGCGGGCGCAAATCGACAGGGTTCAAGCTGAACTTGAGACCGCCACCGCCAAACATAATGCCGCAGCGGCTGAGACCGAGCAGGCCCAGGTGGTGCTGGACAGCGCTCAACGGGAAATGGAACGCAAGCGCCCATTGGCGAAGCGCAAGGTAATTGCGGCGAGTGAATGGGAGCGCGACAGCACCGCCTACAAGACTGCCGAAGCACAGGCTGGCGCCGTCCGCGCGGATCAGCTCTCGCAAGCCGCTGCCGTTCGGGCTGCGCAGGCGGCTCTGAAGATGGCTGAAGCACAACTCGCCAACACCCTGGCAGAGGTCAAGCAGAGGGAAGCGGTGCTACGGCAGGCAGAGATCGATCTCGAACGCACCTATATACGGGCACCAGTCACCGGAACTGTCGTCAATCGCGCCGTTAGCGGCGGCCAGACCTTGGCAGCAAGTCTGCAGACACCGATCCTCTTCACGATTGCCCAAGACCTCACCCAGATGCAGGTCGAGGCTTCCGTCGTTGAAGCCGATATCAGCAAATTTGCTGTTGGGCAGCCCGTGACCTTCACTGTCGATGCCTATCCGGACCGCATCTTTACCGGCGCGGTCCAGCAAATCCGGAAGGCTCCCCAGATCGTCCAGAACGTCGTAACCTACACCGCTGTGATCAGCGCACGGAACCCAGATGAGTTGCTGTTGCCCGGCATGACTGCAAATCTGAACGTGGTAGTGGCAAGACGAGCAAATGTTCTGACCGTCCCCAACGCAGCGCTCCGCTTTCGCCCGAGCATCGAAGCTGGGAATGCAGCCGCGGTCGCAGGCGAAGCATCGGCGAGAGCAGACAGTGAAACTGAGGGCACTCTAGGTCGGGTGTTCGTGCTGGGGAGCGACCGCACCCCACGCGCGGTGTCACTTCGTCTCGGTGTGACAGACGGACGGGTGACAGAGGTGCTGGGAGGCGAGCTGGGCGAAGGCGAGCGAGTGATTACCGGATTGGAGCCGACAGCGGACGGTAGAAATGAAACGTCGTTCCTGATCAAGTTTCGGCTGCAGTGACATGCCAGGGGATGTTCTGATAAAAATTGAAGGAGTGCGCCGGAGTTATCGAGTCGGCGGAAGACTGACCTGGGCCCTCGACTATGTAACCCTCAACGTGCGGCGTGGCGAGTTCGTGGCGATCATGGGGCCGTCTGGCTCGGGCAAGTCGACCTTCATGAACATTCTTGGCTGTCTCGACAGTCCCACCGAGGGGGGATACCGGTTGGACGGAACAGACGTCAGCCGCCTCCACCACGACGAACTGGCGGTAATCCGCAATCAAAAGATTGGCTTCGTATTCCAGTCGTTCAATCTGTTGCCGCGCGCCAGCGCTCTCGAAAACGTGGAGCTGCCACTTCTCTATCGCCGCATGTGGGCTAGCGAGCGCCGCCGCCGCGCCCTTGTGACACTGGCGCGGTTCGGGCTTGCGGAACGCGCCGCCTATATGCCCACGGAACTCTCAGGCGGGCAGCAGCAGCGGGTCGCGATCGCAAGGGCATTGGCAACGGAGCCCTTACTTCTGCTTGCCGACGAACCGACCGGTGCGCTCGACAGCCACACGGGCCAGGAGATCATGGCCATCTTCCGCCGCCTGAATGGCGAAGGTTTGACGATCGTCTTGGTCACGCATGAAGCAGGAGTCGCCGCCTGCGCCGACCGCATCGTTGCATTTCGCGATGGACGCGTTCTGGACGATGGGCTGGCTAATCGTGTTGAGGAGCAGTCTGGCCCCTGGCGAGCATTATTATTGGCAGGCGACAATGCCGGGTAGCGTCAGAACAGCATTTCGGTCATTGCGTTCCCATCCGATGCGCAGCTCTCTGACCATGCTCGGCATTATTATCGGAGTCTCTGCCGTCGTCGTGATGAGCGCCATCGGCAATGGCGCACAGGAGCGGATCGATTCACAGATCCGCAGCCTCGGCTCGAATCTCATCAGCGTCACTCCGGGTAGCGCCAGGATGGGCAGCGTACGGCTGGGCAGCGGCGCGGCGCCAAAATTGAGCGAAGAAGATGCACTCGCGATCGGCTCCGAGCTGCCTGGCGTCGTCGTCGCGGCGCCGCTCCTTCACGCTCGGACACAATTTGCAATCGGGGCTAGCAACTGGCAGGGTGTGCTTCGTGGCGTCACCCCTGAGTATTTCGCTGCGCGTGAATGGCGGGTCATTGCGGGGCGGGAGATGACTCCGGAGGACAACAAGCGCGCCATCAGTGTAGCGCTGCTCGGAACGACGATGCGAGAAAAGTTGTTCGGGGATTCGGACCCACTCGGCGCGACCATCCGCATACGGGACGTCCCCTTCGTCGTAATTGGGTTGCTCGAGCGAAAGGGACAAAGTGTCTGGGGTGACGATCAGGATGATATCGCGTTGGTGCCAATAAGAACGGCTAGACGCCAATTCATTGGAACAAGCCGAGCCAATCCAACCCTCGTGCACAGCATAGCCGTGAGATTCGACGACGGAGCCTCGCCGGAAAGCATCATGCTGGCCATACGCGACCTTCTCTGGCAGCGTCACCGCTTGAGCAAGGGTCAGGAAGACAGCTTCATGGTGAGCAACCTTGCAGAGGCGGCGGACGTCGAGGGCTCGACTACGCGAGTCATATCGCTGTTGCTTTCAGCGGTCGCCTCCGTGTCCTTGGTGGTGGGCGGCATCGGTATCATGAACATCATGCTGGTGACGGTCTCGGAGAGGACGAGGGAGATCGGATTGCGACTCGCAGTCGGCGCACGCCGGCGAGACATCCTCAGGCAATTTCTCATCGAGGCGGTGACTCTTGCCGTTCTCGGCGGCATCCTTGGCCTGCTTCTTGGAATCGCCGCGGCAACCGGTATCGGCATACTCGCCGGATGGCCAATCACCTTTGATTTGAACCCAATGCTCTTGGCAGTAGCCTTCGCTGCCGGCGTAGGCGTTTTCTTCGGCTATTACCCCGCCCGCAAGGCGGCACGGCTGCTGCCGATAGAGGCATTGCGCTTGGAGTGATTCTCGGGCAATCCCGAACCACTAATTTTGTGCATTAGATGCCGTAGATTGGCAGCTTCCAGATCTCGACTGACCGGGCTCGGGAGCGACTGCCCTGTGCGCCTTGCATGCAGCAAAGGATTGCTTCTGCCTTTGCAGACGCTCGGCGGAACGGAAGAAAACGCCCGTCAAGGGAAAGTTTATCCCTCGCTGCAGCGCGACAACCAAGATGAGACGCGCATTGCCTCGCCGAAACTGTTCCCGAATACTCAACCGTTGCCTCACATAATTTGCTCCCTACCGAGGGGTATGAACAGGGGCGACTATGGGACAGCTGAGCATGGCGACGAGGAAAGAACTGACGGCGGCGGTTTCGGAGCGTTATCGTGCTTCGACGCGAACGGAGAAGGCGAGAATTCTGGATGAGTTCGTCGTCATCACGGGCTTTCACCGCAAGCACGCGATGCGGCTGCTGCGGCGCCACGGGAGAGAGCCTACAGGTCGGCGAGCGCGGCCGCGGGTTTATGATGAAGCGGAACGCAATGCGCTCATATTGCTGTGGGAAGCGTCTGACCGGGTCTGTGGGAAGCGGCTGAAGGCGTTGCTACCCGTCCTTGTCGAGGCGATGGAACGGCACGGTCATTTTGACCTCGCGCCTGAGATCCACGGCAAATTGCTGGCGATGAGCGCGGCCACGATCGACAGGACGCTGGGACCGATCCGGGAGGGCTTGGGACGTCCTCGACGGCGGCCCGCGGCGCACGCCCTGCAACGGAGCATTCCCATTAGAACGTCGGCGGGACAATCCGGCGCCAGGCTTCGTTGAGGCGGATCTCGTCGCCCATTGCGGCCCTTCGGCTCGCGGCAGCTTCATCCAAACCCTTGTTCTCACCGACATCGCGACTGGCTGGACGGAATGTGCGCCGCTGCTGGTTCGCGAGCAGACGCTGTTGAGCAGCGTGCTCACAGAATTGCGCAAGCAACTGCCGTTCGCGCTTCTCGGCCTGGACACGGACAACGACACCGTCTTCATGAACGAGACGCTGAAGGCTTACTGTGACGCCGCCAATATCGTCTTTACGCGCTGCCGCCCCTACCGCAAGAACGACCAGACCTTTGTCGAGCAGAAGAATGGCGCCGTCGTGCGCAGGATGGTCGGATATCGTCGGTTCGAGGGACTGGAGGCCGCCACGCTGCTAGCGAAGCTCTACCGATCAGCGCGGCTGTTCGTAAACTTCTTTCAGCCATCATTCAAATTGATCGCAAAGCAGCCGACGGCGCTCGTGTGCGCAAGACGTATAGTCCGCCAGCCACGCCGCATCAGCGTCTGATTGCCGACGCTCGCACGTCAGATGCAGTCCGCTCCCGTCTGCGGGAAATCTACGCTGGGCTCGATCCTGTCCTGCTATTGCGCGATATTCGCGCCCTACAGGAGCGACTCGCTGCGCTTGCCGACACTCCGCCGGCCATGCGCACTGACGGGGTAGCTCAGCCGATCGACCTTTTCCTCGCGAGTTTGCGGACGGCCTAGAAGGACGGAGCTACCCGGCCGACGGATCGTCCGATTGTAAAAGCCAAAAGAGGACGGCGGCGTCCTGACCCTCTCGTCAAGGCGACCGCCGACTTGCGAAGTTGGTTCGAAGCCGAACCATGGCGAACCGGCAGTGAACTCCTGTCACGTCTGCAGGCCCAGTATCCCGGCGATTACCCCGACAAACTGCTTCGAACGCTTCAGCGCCGGCTGAAGGTCTGGCGAAGTGAACAGGCGGACGCGTTGCTGTTTGGCACCTTGAACAAGGAGCTGCCGATCCACGAGATCGCAAGGCCGCACTGAGGTGCCGTAGCGCTCGCGAAGGAGGCCAGGCGCTGCGAAACCCCTGCCATCTCCGCGCCCGGCCTCCTTCGCCCCAACCCGGGAGCAAAATGAATGAGGCAACGTGCGAATATCGGGGAGCATCGTTACGTGCGGCAATACGTGATCTCAGCCAGATTGTCGCTCTACACCCTCGCCTTGAACCAAGTCGAACTACAGACCCCGCGATCACACCAAGCAGTTCATTCGACCGGTTCGCGACGATGTGGAGGAGTACACGCTTTGCCGACGACAGCTCAGCCGAGGTCAAGCGCTTCTTGATCGGTACATAGCGAGTGCCGGCATTTTGGTGACATGCCGGGCTACCACTTTTGTGCAAATCCCAGTTTATACCATTTTTATGAGAAGATTTATCTCTGGTCACCCGCTTAGCTGCGAGATGCTTGGAAGGCGACTGTTAGATGAAAATAATGTCCTCGCGAGGGGGCCGGCTATGAAAATCCTATTGCAGTCAGCCCTTCTTTGGGCACTGATAGTCGGCTGCACCCAAGGTAGCCGATACGAGTACTTGCCTGGGCATGCCTATAAAACCGATCCAAGCTGCCGCCGCGCTGAGCTGCCCTCCAAGTTCGATCCTCGCTGCGATCATCCCAGACTGGGCTTTCCCGACTTCACACCCCTGCCAACATTCGGCACCGGAGGGATTTAGCTGGAAGCTGATTGCAGAAACTCGCACAGTGAGCTGGACGCTGGTCGCTTTGTACGAACAGCTATCGTCTCGACCGGACCCTGAACGCCCATTGTAGAGTATTTCACTGCTTCACTGCTGGGTTGCCGCCCTTGAGTGCGGTTATTGTCGCAGGAGCATCATCTGAGCATTTTTAATTGTTGCTTTGATTTCTACGATGATCACAACGATCGCTTTAGCGGTGCACTTCAGTCCTCTCAGGGCGTGGCCGAACTGCACCTTCTCCGACGGAGGGAAACCCGCACATCGGCGGCTGGATCCGAGCGGCGCGTGCTTGCGGCGATCGCGAGGAGGCGGGACTGCGCTAGCTCCCGCGCCGCCTCTATTGATTCTTCATTGTGTCCAAGCGGCACATGGATCGGCCGCAGCGTATCCGTCCGGTGAGTGCCGAGGGCAACAGAAGGGAAGTATGTCTATGATCGCTACAATAGACTGCTCCAAATGATTATCCGGCAGAGAATGATAGCCCATTCTGCGTAGCCTATAAGAGTGGCTTGAAGAACACCGGAAATTAGAGCCTCCTAAAGGAATGCCGCCGCTATCCTCCCAGCCTGGAGCAGGTACAGAGTGGGGTGCGCTCTAATCCGAGAGATGGCTGACGACCTCGATGAATGAGGGGTGCCTTTGTGCGGACACGCGCGAGGGCAAATCAGCAATGGCAGCCATGAACAGCGCCATAAGCGGATTATTACAATCGCCGCAGCGATTGGATAGCCTGTCTGCAAACGATTTGCGATCGGCAGCAATCCGCATGTCCGATTTTTCGCTGGCAGCCTGCCGCTGCCAATTCCCCTCGACAGGCATGACAGCAGGTGCGCCTCGGCGCGTCCAGCGATCCACCCGGAGGACTAACACCGCGGTCGCCCGTTAAGGCCGGCCAAAGAGGGAGGAAAAACAATGGCTATCGTGATCACATCGACTGGCGTATTTGCCGTTCTCGACGAAACTGACGGCCTGCAGAACGCGACCGCTACGCCCGCCCCTCCATCGCCCTCGGGCGACGCCGACGACAACGACATTTTGAGCAGCAGCTTGCCGGCACCATTTTCGAGTCGGCTGACCTCCTACAGCCTGACAGTGGATGAGGCCGCACTGAGCGGGTACACCGGCGCCAACACCGGCGCAAACATCATCAACATCACCGGCGCCACGGCGTCTACCGACCTGGCGCTCACCGGCGCGAATGGGGCAGCGTTCCCGGATTATGAGACAGGCGCGACGTCCACCTTCAGCAGCGGTCTGTTCGCGGTGGCTGATGACGGGACCATCTCGGAAATCTTTCTCTTCACCGATCCGACCAACAATAACATCGTCTATGGCGTGGCCGGCGACAGCGGCGACGATCCGATTGTGTTCGCGGTCTATCTCGAAGAGGTAAAGACGTCCGGCATCACCACCGGAGCCAAGATGTGGAGCGTGCTTGCGGACGGCTACACGCTGGCACACACCACCGACGGCAGCTCCGTTGCCGCGCACGACGACTTTCTTGATCTGACGAACAAGCTGTTCGTCTCCGCCATCGCGGAGAATGACTTTTCCTTCGCAAATGCGCCTTCCGGCCAGAACCTCTTCATGATGTTCGGAAACACGACGCTGGCAATCCTCGTCACCGGCGAGGATCCGGCCAACCAGTCGGCCGGCCAGAATGTGTCGAATGACGGCGACACCGTCAATACCGGCCAGGGCGGCGGTGCCACGACGCTCGGCACCGAAGGTCAGCAGATCAAGGCCCAAAAGGCGTTGGTCGTCACCTTCGTGACCGGGGCCAATTCCAACTTCCTCGTTCCCGGTCTCACGCCGACCGAGGCAAACCTCGAGTCTAACATCGCCTTCAGCGGTTATGCCCAGGACGTTACCGGTGCCGCGATCACGATCTCGCAAATGACACCCGGAAGTGCCAGCACGACTGCGAGCGTGGAGCTTCAAGCCTTTCTCACGGCAGACACAAGCGGGACCGGCTATATCGACAATAATCCGCTCACGACGGGCGATGCGGCCGTCGCCATCGCGTCGGTGCAGGTCATCCGCGGCGGGGTCGACGTCACCGGCACCCTCGGTGTGAACGTCACGATAAGTGGCGGCATAGCCACGATCATGGGCGTGAAGGATGACGACATCATCCAGTACACGACCACCGGCGACCATAACCGCGTGCTGATCCGGAACGATCAGCCGGCAACGGGCCAAGGCAGCAACGTTGCCTTCGATCTCGGCGGCTTCACAATCACGCAGGTCTCGAGTGACGTCGAGGAGGTCGGCTCGAAGGTCAGGTTTGAGGATGATGGCCCGGATGCCGTGGCGAAGAACGTGGCGGGCCCGACGGCAACGCTCGACGAATCGCCGCTGCCGACCAGCGGCGACGGCGTGAATTCGGTGACGATCGCAGCGACGACGATCGCCGCGCTGTTCGAGACCCCTGATTTCGGCGAGGATGGCCAGGGAAGCGTGAGCTACACGCTGTCCGGCACCGCTGGCGCTCAGACCGGACTGTGGCTCACCGGGGAATCTGGGGCGGCCAACGAGATCCTGCTGGTCAAGGTCAGCGACACCCAGTGGGAGGGCCGCAAGGCTGGCGCGGGCGGCACGCTCGCCTTCACCGTGTCGATCAACGGCACGACCGGCGCCGTCACCGTCACCCGCAGCGCCGCCACGCTCGAGCACACGGTCGACGGCAGCAGTGCTGCGGCGCATGACGACGCCTTGACGATGGCGGCCACCGCCAACCTGTTCGTGGTGCAGCATGTTACCGACGGCGATGGCGACACCGACAGCGCCACCGCAACCAACCCGTTGACCATCAAGTTCGAGGATGACGGGCCGGATGCCGTGGCGAAGAACGTGGCAGGGCCGACGGCAACGCTCGACGAATCGCCGCTGCCAACGGCTGGCGACGGCGTGAATTCGGTGACAATAGCTGCGACGACGATCGCCGCGCTGTTCGAGACGCCGGACTTCGGCTCCGACGGCCAGGGCAGCGTGAGCTACACGCTGTCGGGCATCGACGGCGCGCAGACGGGGCTGTGGCTCACCGGCGAGTCCGGGGCGGCCAACGAGATCCTGCTGGTCAAAGTCAGCGACACCCAGTGGGAGGGCCGCAAGGCTGGCGCGGGCGGCACGCTCGCCTTCACCGTGTCGATCAACGGCACGACCGGCGCGGTCACCGTCACTCGCAGCAGCGCCACGCTCGAGCATACGGTCGACGGCAGCAGTGCGGCGGCGCATGACGACGCGCTTACGATGGCGGCCACCGCGAACCTGTTCGTGGTGCAGCATGTTACCGACGGCGATGGCGACACCGACAGCGCCACCGCAACCAACCCGTTGACCATCAAGTTCGAGGATGACGGGCCGGATGCCGTGGCGAAGAACGTGGCGGGCCCGACGGCAACGCTCGACGAATCGCCGCTGCCGACCAGCGGCGACGGCGTGAATTCGGTGACGATCGCAGCGACGACGATCGCCGCGCTGTTCGAGACCCCTGATTTCGGCGAGGATGGCCAGGGAAGCGTGAGCTACACGCTGTCGGGGACCGCTGGCGCTCAGACCGGACTGTGGCTCACCGGGGAATCTGGGGCGGCCAACGAGATCCTGCTGGTCAAGGTCAGCGACACCCAGTGGGAGGGCCGCAAGGCTGGCGCGGGCGGCACGCTCGCCTTCACCGTGTCGATCAACGGCACGACCGGCGCCGTCACCGTCACCCGCAGCGCCGCCACGCTCGAGCACACGGTCGACGGCAGCAGTGCTGCGGCGCATGACGACGCCTTGACGATGGCGGCCACCGCCAACCTGTTCGTAGTGCAGCACGTCACCGATGGCGATGGCGACACCGACAGCGCCACCGCAACCAATCCGTTGACGATCAAGTTCGAGGATGACGGGCCCGCTGTCACGGTCGACAACTCCAGCGGGACATACGACGCCGGGGCCCAGGGAACCTGGGACGACAATGATCCCGGCAGCGACGGGTTCGAGTCGCTGAGCGTGAACTTTGATAGCTATGAGATTGACGACGATGGTCTCGTCACCGTCGATGCTGCACTTATTAAGACGGGCGAATTCACGTTCACCGGGTCGATCACGGACGACTTCAACAGCGACGGCGCCGATGAGACAGTTGGCTTCACGCTGACCTTCGATCCGGTCAACGATACTTACGACCTCGATGTGACGACGCCGCCACCGACTACTAGAACCTTCGACACCTCGCAGGGATCGCTGAAAGCCGGTGGACCCGACGCAGTGCAGACGCTGCTGTTCGGCGGCAGCGAGGCGGGAGCCGACGACATCGTGTTCTTCGGCGTCGTCGCGACGGCGCCGATCCAAGGCGTGTCCTCACCCCCGACAAACGACATCGAAGATCTCGTTGTCGAGGGAGCCGGCGACCTGACGGAGGCGCAGATCGAGGGGCTGTTCCCGATCCCAAGCCTGATCAACCCGTCGACGCAGATGAACGTGTCGACCTCGGGCATCGGCATCAACAACAACAATCTCAACGGTGCGAGTGAGGGCGCCGGGACTGGAGCCTTTGCGGGCACCTCGATCACCTCGGGCGACGAGAGCTTCGTCGTCAACCCCGAGACGGTGGTAGACAAGGTGACGGTGTTCATCGACAACTCCGTCGGCGGCTATAACCCGGCCACCGAGGATCTCTATTTCACCGTCTATTATACCGACGGGACCATCCAGGCAGCGACGAAGGTGGCGGCCGGCATGCTGACCCCGGTCACCTCGGGCGTGGCGGCGGGCGGCTTTTCCTTCGAGATCGATGGTGGGGCCAAGCAAATCGACGCGGTCCAGCTCACCATGGGCCAGGGAACCATCAAGATCCCGGTGATCGCGTTCTCGGTCGAGCAGGTGTTCGACCCCGAAGCGCTGCAGCTCGACTTCACCGCGACCCTGTTCGACGGCGATGGCGACAGCAGTTCCGATTCGTTCTCGATCGATCTGATCGAGGCGGTTGTCTGACACGGCTGCGAGCCCGCCTCGGTAGGGTGGGCTCGCATCTTCCCAGCAAGGCTTCCAGTCGCGGAAGGTAATCGATGCCGCCGAGTACCAGCACCACCCGCCTCGCCGAGGTCATAAGCGCTATCCGCAGGCAGTTTCCGCTGCTGATCTTGCTGAGCTGCCTGCTCAACCTCTTGCTCCTCGTCAGCAGCATCTACATGCTGCAAGTCTATGACCGGGTGCTGTCGAGCGGGTCGCTGGACACGCTCCTGTGGTTGACGTTGATAGCGATTTTTGCCGTTGTCATTTACGGCGCGCTCGAGCAGGCAAGGCGGGTGGTCCTCGGCCGTGCGGCCGGCTGGCTCGACAGCGAGCTCAACGCGCCGATGCTGAAACGCGCCATGGAAGTGCGGCTCGCGGGCAAGGAAGGTCGCG
Organism: Sinorhizobium fredii; assembly: GCF_002944405.1. Lineage (NCBI taxonomy): Bacteria > Pseudomonadati > Pseudomonadota > Alphaproteobacteria > Hyphomicrobiales > Rhizobiaceae > Ensifer > Ensifer fredii. The sequence goes on from NZ_CP024308.1 coordinate 365,901, forward strand.
CCGGCAGCCGCGACGTGACCGACCTCAGGTCCTTCTATGCGGGCGATGCAGTGCTCGCCTTACTCGACATGCCCTGGAGCGTCATCTTCCTCGCCTTCATCTGGGCTCTGCACCCTGCCTTGGGTGTGGTTGCCACCGGCGGCGCCGCCATCCTTCTCGGGCTCGCCTTGACAAACGATGCGCTGACACGGGACCGCCAGAAGCGCGTCACAGCCGTCACCAAGGCCCATCAGGAGAATGCCATGCGCTATGTCGATGGCGGCGAGACGATCCGACCTCTCGGCATGGCACAGGCTGTCTTCGACCGTTGGCGCCGCCGTCAGGCCGAAGTGGTGGCCGAACAGCAGCTCCTGGCCGATCGGACCACCACGATCCTTTCGATTTCGCGCAGCCTACGGCTCATCCTGCAGATTGCTATCTTGGCTGTTGGCGCCTATTTCGTCCTTCTCGGCGAGATGACCGCGGGCGCGATGATTGCAGGGTCCATCGTCATGGGCCGCGCGCTTGCGCCGATCGAACGGGCGACCGGTGCCTGGCGTTCCTTCGTCGCAGCAAGGAACGCCCATGCAAACCTGAAGGAACTCTTCGCCGGCACGTCAAACGGTGACCACGACCGCGTCACCCTCCCCCGTCCGAAAGGCGGGCTCGCCTTCGAGAACGTGTTCTATTTGCCTCCCGGCACACAGGAGCCTGTCCTCAGCGCCATCAGCTTCGCGATCCAACCGGGCGAAAACTGTGCAGTGGTCGGACCGTCCGGAGCCGGAAAATCGACGCTCTGTCGCCTCGCTGTCGGCGCCTGGAAACCGACCAAGGGTCACGTCCGCCTCGACGCGGCGGACGTTTTCGACTGGGACCCGGAGGAATTGGGCCCACATATCGGCTATTTGCCGCAGCAGGTCGAGCTTCTCCCGGGCACGGTGGCTCAGAACATCGCACGTTTCCGGGAGGTGGACAGCAACGCGCTGATCCGGGCAGCGGAAGTCGCCGGCGTTCACGAACTGATCCTGTCATTGCCGGACGGCTACGAAACCGAAATCGCACTGCACTCGCAGCGGATCTCACTGGGGCAGCGGCAGCGCCTCGGGCTGGCGCGCGCCCTGTACGGCGATCCGGCATTCGTCGTGTTGGACGAGCCGAATGCGAACATGGACGAAGCCGGAGACCGGGCTCTGATCGAAGCTCTGACGACGCTCAGGCAGCTCCGAACGACCGTGTTGATCGTCACGCACCGCGCTTCCGTGCTGAAGTGCGCCGACAAGGTCCTGGCACTTCATAGCGGCGCCGTTGCTGCCTTCGGCCCGCGCGAGCAGATGGTGCGGCAGGTACAGCCGGCGGGAACGGCGCCCGCAAGACCCCTGCAAGCTCCTCATCCAGAAGATCGAACACAGGTCGTCGGCCGCGAGAACCGCCTTTCCGCGGGGGAATGAAGCATGTCTGATATGCTGGATCTGATCAATTTTGCTGTGGTCTGGACGGAGACGCGGCTAGCCCGCGCCATGGAGGAGCTGCCGGCCGGTTACGCCGCGACGATCGCTACGATCCGTGACCGGTTGGCGCTTGCTGGCATTCCATTGAGCGACACAACCGTTGCACTCATCGTATCGGGGACTGCAGCGGTCGCCTTTTTCGTCCTTGCGCGCATGCTTCGCTTCAGCGTTCGACGTGGCGCCGAAAAGTCGCCGGATGCCCTCACGAACGCCACCCGGATGCCGCGACGTTTGGGGCTTCTGGCAATAATACTGTTCATCCTGGTGTTGGGCGGCTGGTCCGTGCTCGCCCCGCTGGCGAGCGCGTCGCTCGCCCCGGGGGTCGTCAGCCCCGACGGGTATCGCAAGACCATTCAGCACCTCGAAGGCGGGATTATTCGGTCGATTCACGTTCGCGAGGGTGATGTGGTCAAGATTGGAGATCCGCTGATTACCCTCGATGACATCAGGGCCAGGTCTCAAGACGCGGAAATACGGGAGCGGCTTCTGCACGTTTTGGCAACCGAGGCGCGACTGGAGGCCGAGCGGACCGACGCTGCCGAAATCAGCTTCCCGGACTTTCTCATTCACAACAGCAGCTCTGCCGGCCTACAGCGACTGATGGAAGGGCAGCGGCAACTATTCATCAGCCGGCGAGCAGCGCATCGAGGTCGCATCCAGATTCTGGAGGCACGAACTCGCCAACTCGAGGAGCAGAACGCGGGTCTCCGTGAGGTGATCGCCGCTGAAACCGAGCAGATCGCGCTGATTGACGAAGAAATAACGGCCGCGCAGGATCTTCTCGAAAAGCATTTGGAGCGCAAACCGCGAATATTGGCCCTCAAGCGGCATCGTGCCGACATCGCAGCCGCAAAGGCAGCGAACCGGTCGAAGATCGCCGAGAATGCACAGGCCGTTGGCGAGACGAGACTGCAATTGCTTACGATAGCCGAAGAGCGCCAGGAAAAGCTCGGTGCGGAGCTCGCCGAAATGCGCCGTATCCTGGCGGAGCTCAAAAGCCAGCTACCGACACGCGAGGACGTACTTGAGCGCACAGTCATTCGAGCTCCGCTTCCCGGCACTGTGATGAATCTGCGCGTCACGACGGAGAGAGGCGTCATAGATCCAGGACAGCCGCTCCTCGACCTGGTTCCAAATGACAGCGGAGTGGTCATCGACGCCCGGGTCCGACCGATCGACATCGAGCGCGTCAGGTCCGGCATGTCCGCCCGCGTAATCCTCACGGCTTATCGACAGCGGAACTTGCCGCTCATTCATGGCCGGCTGCGCTCGATCTCAGCGGATGCGATAGCCGATGAACGAGCGGGAACAACCTATTTCCTGGCGAAAGTGGTGGTCGCGCCTACCGACCTCGCAAAACTCGACGACGTGCACCTTATTCCGGGAATGCCGGCGGAGGTCATGCTCATGGACGGCGAACGGAGCCTCTTCGCATATCTTCTTGCCCCGATTATCGACAGCGGTCGGCGGAGCCTTATTGAGAACTAGCCTAGAAAGACTCGGCCACACTACAGGGAGGCCGCGAGATCTGGGTTCGGAGAGGTCCAGGATCCGATTTCGGCCCCAAAGCTGGCTTGAATCGTCAACTCGACTCCGACGGATGGGCGTAGTCTTTCCACACTCGCCCCGCAACCATTAGGGGGTAGCATGGACGGGATCTTTCACGCCGTTGTCGTAGGCGCCGGCTCAGCGGGACTCGGCGTCAGCTACTTCCTCAAGCAGCGAGCACTAGATCACCTGGTGCTCGAGCGCAACCGGATCGGCGAGACATGGCGGACCCAGCGATGGGAATCGTTTCGGCTAAATTCGCCGAGAATACGATCGCTGCTGCCCGGCGATGCCTACGATGGGCCAGACCCTTGGGGTGCGAGTACCCAGCATGATTTCGTCACCTATCTTGAAAGCTACGCCGACCGACATCGACTGCCGGTGAAAGCCAGAACTCCGGTCCACGAGGTGACGGGAGAGGATGGGCTATTCGAGGTGGCGACGCCGCAGGGTCGGTTCTCCGCGCGTAATTTGGTGATCGCCAGCGGCAGCCTGAATTGCCCAATGCGGCCGCATTGGTGGGGGCAACTGCCGCCGTCACTTTACCAACTTGATGCCTCCAACTATCGCAATGCCGCCGATCTGGAGGACGGTGCGGTTCTGGTGGTCGGCAGCGGTCAGTCGGGGGGACAAATTGCCGAGGACCTGGTGCTCGCCGGGCGCTCGGTTTTTCTGGCAACCAGCCGCGCCGGCCGCTTGGTGCGCCGTTATCGTGGCGGCGACATCTTCAATTGGATGACCCTGTCAGGCTATCTGGACGTGCCACGCGAAGAACTCGTTCTCCCTTCCGGGAAGCTGCCGCCACGAGCTTTGCTCGGCGCCACTCATACGATCAGCCTGCAATCACTGAGTGCCAAGGGCGTTGTGTTGCTGGGGCGGTTCATCGGCGCCGAAAAAAGCGCCCTGCTGTTCGGCAATGACCTAGACGATAACATTCGCTTTGCGGACGAGAGGTCAGCGGAGGTCAAGCGCTTTATTGACCGGTATATCGAACGCGCGGGGCTTAAGGCGCCGGCAGCCGAGGATGACCCTGCCGAGATGATAGAACGGTGCCTTCCTGATCCACCCATCCGCTCGATCGCCTTGACGACAAGCAACATCAGATCGGTCATCTGGTGCACCGGCTTCAAGGGGAATTTCCAATGGATCCAAATTCCCGGCGTTCTTGATGCGAGCGGACAGCCCATCCACAAGGACGGGATAGCGGCCGTTCCCGGGGTCTATTTTGCCGGTCTCGATTTCGCAACGACGCGCAAATCAGGCACCATACCAGGGGTTGCTGAAGAGGCCTTGCGTCTGGTGAACCACCTCACCCAGAGGGCAGATCATTCTGCATAGATGGATTTGCCCGAGGCGGGCATTTGCGTGCTCTTGTTCTGAAGAACAAAGACCTGACGCAGAAGCGGAGAGAAAGCGTCCCGCTCCATTCAGAAGTGCCATGAAACTTAGTATTGCTGCATAATGTTTTTCTCTCTTCTTTGCAGGAGGGTACGATGGAGAGTTCTCGCGATCCAACAGCCTTTCGTGAATTCGAACACACTGGGTGGGAAGCTGCCAGCCGAGGATACGACCAGCATTTTGCCCGCCTTACCTCGGAAACCGTGCCAACTCTATTGGCCGCCGCCCACGTTGCGAAGGGAATGCGCGTCCTCGACGTCTGCACCGGCCCGGGAATGCTCGCCCGAGCAGCGGTCGACTTGGGCGCGCAAGTCGTCGGTCTCGACTTCTCCGGCAAAGTCGTAGAAATCGCCCGGCGCAATGTGCCCGAGGCGGAGTTTCTGGAGGGTGACGCCCAAGCTTTGCCGTTTGACGCTGAAAACTTTGATGCCATCGTTTGCGGATACGGCATAATCCACGTTTCAGACCCCCGGTCCGCATTCTCCGAAATGCATCGTGTGCTGAAGCTAGGGGGATATCTCGCCGCTAGTGTTTGGCATGCGCCAGAACCGACCAACGGCTTTGGCCTGCTCTTCGGCGCAATTACGAAGCACGGCAACCTCGACGTACCCCTGCCCCACGGCCCCGATTTCTTTCAGTTCAGCGAGCCGGCGAAATTGAGGGCAGCATTCGAAGAATCCGGGTTTGTGGACGTGACCGTCGCGGGGGTGGATCAGACTTGGATAATGGACGATCCGTTCGGGATAATAACCGCGATCCTCGAAGGGGGTGTGCGCGCCCGTGGCCTTCTGATGGCCCAAACCGAGGCGGTGCGAAGCGACATCTCCACTACGGTTGCGAACGGCATAAAGCAGTTTCGCTCCGCCGACGGGAGCTATCGAATCCCGATGCCGGCCCTCGTGGGGTCAGGAAGGAAGTGATCTTTTCGCAACCGAGCGCAAGCTGAACCTCGAACTCCTCCGGACTTGCGTCGCTCGCCAAGCCGAGGCATCAGCTCCAAAGGAAAGGCCGTCCGCAGCACTCTGGAAAGCCATCGGCGACATCTGCGCCCTGTTCTGTCTCCAGCCGAATGCAGAAACTACTTCAACGCCGCAGAATATGGGTTCACTTGAACGTTCGTTGCTCTAGATCTGGAGGACCCTGACGCCGCAGCTCGATCGAAGGGTCGACCGTCGTGACTGACATATTCCGGGAATAGGTATCCCTGGACATCGTTCGCGATCCTCAGGGGAAGCGATCAACGCTCATCGACGTTAAACAAATATTTCTTTGCCGATCCTCCAAATTTCATCGTCGCGCTCTGGGAATAGCCAGATGCAAAAATCCTAATGAATTTGCAAACGGGAGTTCAATGAACAACGCCTAAAGTCGTCATTTCCTGAAATGGGGGCATCGATAGACATGATTGAAGTCTTAACTACGATGCAGCGTCTGCTAAAGGATGAGAGCGGCAACTTCGGCCTCATGACGGCTCTATTGGTTCCGGTGCTCTTCCTCGGCGGTTCGGTGGCGGTGAATATAGCGAACGCGGCCAGGGAAGCTTCCAAGATGCAAGATGCGCTAGATGCTGCGGCCATAAAGGCCGTGCGGTCCTACGGGGAAGGCGAGAGCGAGAACGCGGTGCGGATGGATGCGAACAGATTGTTTTTTGCCAACTTTCAAACGCCTTCTGCCGCCGATGGATACAATTCAGCCTCTCCTGAAAGACCTGCAGTGCAATTTACCTTCTCTGAGGTTGGCCAGGAGACAAGGGTTCAGGCCTTTTATGCGGCACAGTATAACCCGGTGTTCTGGGGCCTGGAGCCTTTCGAAATTAGTAAAATAAGCGTTGCCGCGCGACTGGCGGATAGGGAAGCTTGCATTTTAGCCCTGCATCCGACGGCCAGTCGCGCAATAGAGGTTAGCGGAAGTGCGGCGGTAGATACGTCAAACTGTACGATTACGTCGAACTCAGATGACACACAATCGATCTACCTGAGCGGGACAGCCACTCTCAGAGCTGAATGTCTTTACGCAACCGGCAAGGTGTATGCGGCCCTAGCTCATCTGGAGTTGGCTTGCCAGCAGGCCCGTGAGGGCGTTTCACGAACACCAGATCCCTTCAGGAAGAAAGCCGTGCCGACGGCGGGAAACTGGGTGAATCTGTCTGGTTGCGGTCAAGAGTTTGTAGGAAATGGGGGCGGCAATGGGGACTGCAACGGCACCGGCAAGACGCCGAGCAAGGTTCCGGATGCATACAGTGTTACGCTGAAACCAGGCACCTACGGGGAACTCGAGATCAAAGGAAAGGTAACCCTTCAGCCCGGTAATTACATCATCGACGGCGGTGTCCTGAAGTTCGCGAGCCAGTCGACAGTCAGTGGCGAGGGCGTGACATTCTTCCTTCTCAACGGCGCTGAGGTCGACCTTCATGGTGGCTCCGATTTTCGTGTGACAGCAGCCACAAGCGGTGAGTGGGCCGGCTTCGTAATCGTTTCAGGCCGGAACAATACGGAGCCGGCCGTGATCAACGGCAACAGCAACTCCTTGCTGAGCGGTATCATATACATGCCTGCATCCAAGGAGATCCAATATTCCGGCAATGGATCAAGCGGAGGCGAATGTGTGCGCATCATCGCTCAACAAATCACCATGATAGGCAACAGCGGATTTGCAATCGACTGTGAGAGCGAATTGGCTGACAACCAGATATTGAATCCGGGCGCTATCAGGCTCGTTCAGTGAATGGGCTTGTTGCGGCGCCCTCGGCGGCCATTATCGGTCCTCCAAATGATAGGGGGCGGTACGCGACCTGGCGCTGTTCAATCTCGCAATCGACAGCAAATTGTGAGCTTGTGATCTCGTGGCGATCTCAGTTGCCGATGTTGCGATTTCCGGAAGGGTGCGCGACCGGGCGATCATCATCCAACGGAAAACAGGTCGCCCAGTGCAATTCGAACTAACCGATCAAACGCGGGAGGCTGTCGGTGCCTGGATTGGACGTCGGAGGCTCGGTGAACGGGGTTACCTGTTTCCCAGCCGAGTTCATGCAAAGCCGCACCTGTCGACGCGGCAGTATGGCCGGGCGGCTGCGTTAGACCCGGCACCCCGTCCATGGCATTGGCAAGCCTTATTCCATCCCAGTGCACGGTCGTCTCCTGGTCGAGACCGTCTTCGACGACGAGGCGCACCGAGTCGCCCTGGCGGAGTCTGACAAGCGAGCCGGGCACCGTCCCGTTGTATGTCCAGACGTCCGTTTCCGGATGCTCGGGACCGGCAAGCCGTGCGCGGGCGGGTCCGGCTACGACCCGGTAGTCCTTGGGCGGCGCAGCCTGCGCACCGATGGCCGGCAGCGAGGCCGCCAGGAGAAGGCCTCCGCCGCTCCGGAGCAGCTCCGGCGCGACAATTCCATAGTCACATTCGATCCTTCCATTCATCGTGATCACGCGCAGCGCCTTGCTCGGCAAACGATGCACGCGTTCGTTTGCCCGGCTCGGCCGCTTGAGGGCGGCAGCCGGGTATCAGCCGATGTCGGAGGTTCGTGGCGGGTCGGGATCGGGAGGCAGGGTCCTGCCATTCAGAAAAAGATCGGGGGCGGCCATGAAGGCCAGGTTCTCCCCGGCTGGCAGGGCGGCCGCAAGCGGAAGCGGCGCGATGACGGGGGCGGCGCAGATGTTGCCGCAGGCCATAGCCTTCATGCCGCCGTCGCCGGGCTGGTCAGGGCAACCCTGGCAGTCGCCGTGGTCCGGCATTGCCATATCGGACATCGTCGCCATCCTGGCGGCCATGTCGCTTGCCTGGGCGACCGACAGGCCCATCCCCGCGGCGACGAACACCGCCAGAAGGACAAGGACAAGCTGTCGAACCGACCTGTGCTTCATGACGGAACAATCGCGCCGAACTTCCTCAAATACAAGCCAGGATGCGCCGCTCCGGCGGCCCGCGCCGTCAACAGTGCGTTATCCGGCGTGCACTGACGTTTCAGCGGAAGAACAGATACTTGATCAGGGCAGAAATCACGAGCGCGATCACCAGCAGCGCGAGGATTCCGACGCCGCCCATGCCCCACATCATGCTTCCGCCCATCATGTCGTCCATCATGGCATCGTCCCTTCATTCTGCCGCCTCTCTCATAAGCGCCGGCTCGGGTTCGATGGCGGCCGATCGGCTGCCGGAATTCTCCGACAGCCGCCAGCCCTTGACCAGCCCGTAGATGGCGGGGATCACCGCGAGCGTCAGGATCGTCGACGAGATCATGCCGCCGATCATCGGTACGGCGATCCGCTGCATGATTTCCGACCCGGTTCCGGTGCTCCAGAGGATCGGCACCAGCCCGGCCATGATCGCGACGACGGTCATCATCTTCGGCCGCACGCGCTCGACCGCTCCGACCATGATCGCCTTATGCAGATCGGCTCTCGTGAACGCACGCGCCTCCGCCAAACACGCCTCGCGCCTTTCTCTAAGGGCCTGGTCGAGATAGATCAGCATGATCACGCCCGTTTCGGCGGCGACCCCGGCAAGGGCGATGAAGCCCACGACCACAGCAACCGAAGCGTTGAAGCCCAGCCACCACATCAGCCATATGCCGCCGACAAGCGCGAACGGCAGAGAGAGCATGACGATCAGCGTTTCGGTCAGCGCCTTGAAGTTCAGGTAGAGCAAAAGGAATATCACCGCCAGCGTCAGCGGGACGACGATCGCCAGACGCGACTTCGCCCGTTCCAGATACTCGTGCTGGCCGCTCCAGCCGACCGAATAGCCGGCGGGCATGGCGACGCTCTTGGCAACGGCTTCCTTCGCCTCCGCGACATAGCCGCCGAGATCGCGGTTGGCGATATCGACGAAGACGTAGACGTGGCCGTTCTCGGTGCGGATCGTCGTCGCACCGCGCGTCAGCTTCACGTCCGCCACTTCGCCGAGCGGCACGCTGCCGCCACCCGGAAGCGCGACCTGGACGTCGCGGGCGATCGATTGCGGATCGCTGCGGAAGGCGCGCGGATAGCGCACCGCCACGCCGTAGCGCTCGCGCCCCTCGACCATCGAAGTGACCACCTCGGAACCGAGCGCCGTGCCGATCACGTCCTGCACGTCGTCGACACTGAGGCCATATCGCCCGAGCGCGATGCGGTCCGGAACGATGTCGAGATAGTATCCGCCGATGACGCGCTCGGCGTAGGCGCTCAACGTGCCGGGGACCGCCTTCAGGACGGTTTCGATGTCGCGGGCGATCCGTTCCATCTCCTTGAGGTCGGAGCCAAAGACCTTGACGCCGACCGCCGTGCGGATTCCGGTCGACAGCATGTCGATGCGAGCCCGGATCGGCATGGTCCAGGCGTTGGAGACGCCGGGAAACTGCAGTGCAGCGTCCATCTCCTGCTTCAGGCTGTCGATCGTCACGCCCGGCCGCCATTCGGACTTCGGCTTGAGCGTGATGATGGTCTCGAACATCTCCGTCGGCGCTGGATCGGTGGCGGTCAGCGCCCTGCCCGCCTTGCCAAACACCGTCTCGACCTCCGGAAACGACTTGATGATGCGGTCCTGCGTCTGCATCAGCTCGGCAGCCTTGGTCACGGACAGGCCGGGCAAGGTCGTCGGCATGTACATCAGCGTGCCTTCGTTGAGGCTCGGCATGAATTCGCTGCCGATCTGGCGGGCCGGCCACACCGTCACGGCCAAGGCAATGACCGCCAGGAAGATGGTGACCATCTTCGCTTTCAGGACTCCCGAGATGACCGGGCGGTAAACCCAGATCATGAAGCGATTGAGCGGGTTCCTGTGCTCCGGCACGATCCTGCCGCGGACGAACACGACCATCAGCGCCGGGACGAGCGTCACCGATAGGAGCGCGGCGGCCGCCATCGCGAATGTCTTGGTGAAGGCAAGCGGTCCGAACAGCCGTCCTTCCTGCGATTCCAGGGTGAAGATCGGCAGGAACGAAACGATCTGTTCGATTGGCTGTTGGATCAGCCGCAAGACATGGTGCTGTCGCTTCTGGCTTTCGGCGCGGCGCACTCTGTCAACGCGGTGGAGAAGAAGGACCGGAAGAAGGGCATCGAGCAGGCGAACCAGCTTGGCCGAGCGCTCAAGGTGAACATGCCAGATTGGTTTGAGACGACCGGCGACAGCTATTTCAAGCACGTCAACCGAACGACCATTGAACTTTCGGTGGCCGAGGCGAGAGGCAGCGAAGCGGAATTGTCGGTGAGAGCCGCCGCCAAAAAGTCCGAAGCTGTTGCGATCGCAGATCGCCTTGTTGCCGGAACCGGCTGGATACCCTCCCCGCTTCGTATAGCCCCCGCCGAGGCGGAACAGGAGCTTGGAGCCGAAAGGATCGCGGAAAACGAGCAGTTCCCCCAAGCGGCTGAGTGACATCAGTCGCGGGCCGGTCACGTTCCTCCCGTGTGATCGGCCCTCCCGCTTTCACGACCGTCGATGACCGTGGGCCAGGATCGACCTGGCCCACAATCATGTTGGGGGGAGGCCCGATTCCCCCTCCCCTCATATGTGGAACGGCCCGCTTGGCAAGGGCCACTCCTGTCTTTGAATCTATGGACCGATGCGGTCATATGTCCGGCCTGTTGCGCGGTCAAAACCGCTGGCCATGATGATATCCGCAGCACAAATCGCCTAATCAAACCCACGCGCTCCGATGCGCAAAGAGGGGAACGGTCTGATTTGCACCGGGATGACGCTCCTTCGATTCATCAACAGAAAGCACCCTGCCATGATCCGGCGGAATCGCCGGAAAAGTGTGTGACGTTATGGCTTCATCATCGCTGTGGGTGCACTGTATTGTTCACCCTTCATCATCAAGGCCCAAATGACCCTTGCCATCTTGTTCGCCATCGCCGTGGCGACAACCTTGAACGGACGCCGCTGCTGAAGGGCGGCCACCCACGGCGGCATTCCAAAGCCATTCCGCGAAAGCTTCAGGATTGCCATGGCACCGACGACCAATAGCGAGCGGAGCTGAGGATTTCCGCGTTTCGAGATCGAACCGAGTTTCTCCTTTCCGCCGCTCGAGCTGGACCTTGGTGTCAAGCCGATCCAGGCAGCGAAGTCCCTGCCGCGTCGAAAGCCCCCGGGATGGGGCACTGCCGCCCTCACTGTCGCTGCTGTGATCGGACCGACACCAGGAATTGCTGTCAGGCGCCGCGCGACTTCATCCTGCCTCACCGTGGCAACGATCTTGCGCTCCAGGGCGGCAATCTTCTCATTGAGGGTTTCGATCTGGTCTGCGATCTCGGCTAGCGCCTCTCTCGCCGTTGCCGGCAGCCTGTCGTCGGCATCGTCTCGTATGATCGCAATCAGCTTGCCGCAGCTCTTCGCGCCGGCCGCGGCAATTACCCCCAGCTGGGCCATGTGACCACGCAGGGCATTGATGGATTGTGTTCGTTGTCGCGTGAGCAAGTCGCGAGTTCTCAAGATGATCGCCGCGGCCTGCTCCTGCCGCCCTTTGACTGCAACGTACCGCATCGTTGGGCGGGTCACGGCTTCGCAGATCGCCTCGGCGTCCGCCGCATCCGTCTTATTCCGTTTGACATAAGCTTTCACATAGGCGGCTGGCATCAAGCGCACTGTGTGCCCCATTGCCCCAATCTCCTGAGCCCAATAGTGCGCACTTCCACACGCCTCCATACCCACGAGACAGGGCGGCAACCTTTCAAAGAAAGCCAAGACCTGCGATCGGCGTAAGGCGCGCCGAACTATCACATCTCCAACTGCATTCACGGCATGAACCTGGAACGTGTTCTTCGCCAGATCCAGTCCTACGGTTGCTATACCTTCCATGGCGTATGTCCCCTTCTTGATGCAGTCGCTTCGAGAACCAGCATAGTCATTTTCCGCGACGGCTCGGAGGGCCGTTCCACACCATCAAACTCCCCTTCCCGCCCGGGTGTTCTTGCGTTTCAGGAACCGTTTTGCATCAAATTGCTTCACACTTGGGGGCTCAAGCCGATGTTTTCAAAATCAGCAAAAATTCGGCAAACTCTTAGTAAGTAAGGGCGTTCTCGGTCTAACACAAGCCTTACAGGCTTTTGCGTGTAGCACGTTGTTGCACCCTTTTGGTTTATGAGGTTATTTTTCAAATGGCGGAATCACTCGTGATTCCGGCGCCCACGCATTCTGATCAAATTTCACGGAGATGACAGGCCCGACCAGAAAAGAAAAACCGCTCCCGAACAAGTCCGGAAGCGGGGGTCAAAGAGTAGATAAATAAGCCGAATCCTTTCTCGCAGACCCTCCCTTCCCTGTCAATTGCAAAAGCACCTTTTCGGTGAACGGCGAAGCTTTGCCTGGTCCCTAAGCGGAGACGAGAGAATACCCAAAGGCATCAGCGGCCGATCGGCCGCAGGATAACGCCGCAGCGTGCGCAATACCGGCGTCTGGCCGAGTCGGCGGAGATCGGAACCGTAACGCGTGCTCAATTGGCCGTGCTTGCGCAAAGCCTGACATGCACAGGGCTAATCAACGGGACCAAAAGCCACCTGTTGGTGGCGCTGATCAACACGACCCCCGCCGAATCGTTCGACAAGTCCGGCAGGCCGATCGTTTTCAAGTCCAACCAGCAACTGGCCTTTGAGATCGGCCGGTCGATCGGTCGCGTCAGCCGGATGCTGTCGCGCCTGTTCGACGCTGGTCTGATCACGATGCAGGACAGCGGCAACTATAAGCGCTATCCGATCCGCAACGGCGACGCCGAGATCACGGACGGTTGCGGGATCGACCTTCGAATCCTGATCGTTCGATGTGCCGAACTCGACGAGCTCGTGAGACAGGTTCGGGCTGAGAAGAAAGCTGCCGACGCTGCGCTGCGGCGCTATCGTGGGGCGCTTCGCAATGCCCGCTATGCCCTTTCGGCAGCAGCAGAGCTTTCCGGACAGATATTGGATCGCATCCGATCCCGCATTGAGCGCGTAAGCAACTTTGTCGGAGCTGCCGGTAAGGCCACCAGCGAGATCCTGCGCCGCGCAATCGCCATTTTGGAGTTGCTTGTGGAGCGGCTGATGCATCTCCCCCGCCGGTCTGCAAAGGTGTCGGAAACCAAGAATATGACATGCCCGCATGTCGAAAACGGCATGCACATACAGATTACAACCCCTCATCCCTTTGACGATAGTAGTAAGGAACGGCGTTCGGCTAACGCCGAACAACCTAATTCGCTTAAGGCTGGCTCCGCCAGCAAATGGGCTTTTGAAAAAAGCCTGAGGCGACGCCGGAGCGAAAGCAACCAGCCACGGCGCTTGCAGCAGGCAATGGTGGCATTGCAAGACGTGCTTAGGGCGGTGCCAGCGCTGAAGACCTACGGGTTTGCCCCCAGCAGTTGGGCCGACCTGGCGCGGGCCGTCCCGCTGATGTGTCGCTTTGCCGGGATCTCCGAGGATGCCCGCGCCCGCGCCGTCGAGCAGATGGGTGAGCAGCAAGCCGCCGTCGCGGTCGCCGTGACACTCGAGAAATACGACCGGCAGGACGTGACTTCGCCGGGAGGCTATTTGCGGGCCATGACGGACCGCGCTAGAGCGGGCGAATTGCATCTCGCCCGCTCTGTCTTCGGGCTCGCCGCCCGAAATTCCATGGAGGTCAGACATTGAGACGTAACGCTTTGCCGGCGCTATTAGCCACCCTAGTCATCTTACACGGTTCGGCGGAGGCCGCCGATTATTCCGGCCGTGCGCGTGTGATCGATGGCGACACCATCAGTATCAGGAATCAGCGGATCAGGATCGCAGCCATCGATGCTTGCGAGCGCGACCAGACCGGATTGAGAGATGGGAAGGTTTGGCGCTGTGGCGTCGCAGCCCGCAGCTATCTGGGAAAGATGGTCGACGGCCAGCATGTTCGCTGCAACATCATCGATCGGGATCAGTATCACCGCCTGGTGGGCCAGTGCTTCATTGGAGACGTCGATATCGGCCTTTCGATGGTGAAGGCAGGACTGGCGGAGGCAATGCTACGGTATCTGCCGGCAACCCACTCGATCAGCGAGGTCGAGTACGGCCAGGCCGAGAACCGCGCCCGCGATAATGGCTTTGGCATGTGGTCGGCCGAGATCGAGAGCCCGCACGTCTATCGTCGTTCCAAACCTTCCGGGAACCAATGACCTGCGAGATAGCCAATACGGAGCAGTGGCGCCGACGGCGCGCGAAGCATATTGCTCCAGTGTCGCCATTGGTAATCACCGGAAAACCTGTTGATCAGGTCGCGTCATTGCATCATATTGGCGCAGATTGTGCGGTTGGTACGTCGCTGACAAACGGGGAAACGTTGCCAAAACGGTTCAAGCCACACTCCTCCAAGGCGGTTGCTTGTGACGCTCGTTCGCACGTCGACGCGGTTTACGCAAAGCGGACGCCACAAAAATTTCCCCGCCTTCGGCTTCCTCGCGAAACAAATTTTTGGCGTCCTCTCGCCTCCTCCGCTCACGCTCCGGCCTACGGTGCGCACCGCTTTCCGCCGTGCCTTTGGAACGATCATCGCAACCACCAAAGAGGAGTGAAAGACATGAACATCACCAACTACATCCAGTTCGACGGCGACAACCTCGACACCGCAAAGGGCGCCGGCCTCATCTCCACTATCGACCGCGACATGGACATCAAGGTCGTGCCGTTCGAGTCCGACAATGAAAAGGCCCCGACGCACCGCGTCTACGCCAAATCACCGCGCGGCCATGACATCGAGGTCGGTGGCATCTGGAAGAAAGAGAACCAGGACGGCAAGCCGTACTACACCCTCTCGATCCGCAAGCTTCGCTACAACGCCAATCTCGGCCGGTTCCCCGGCCAGGACGATGCCTCCCTGCAGGCGATCATCGAATGGGAACCGCGCGATTAATCCGCTCACAGCGCCCGGCGAGTAGCTGGGCGCTCACCTTCGAAAGGCCGGAAGATCCGGCAAATTGCTGGATTTTCAGCATTTTTCCTGCTAGGGTGGCCCGTAATTGGAGATTTGCCGATGAACGTTCATTCCCGCCGTCCGGATCGTTCCCCGGAAGCCATCGAGAAGCGGCGCAAGGCCGCCGAGCAGGCGCGCGCTGCCAATATCCGGCAGGGCTACGTTCACGATCCTGTTCTCGAGGAGGCGACCGCGCGGTATGTCGCCGGCGACATCACCCGCGAGGAATACCGGCAGCTCATGATCGAGCCGCCTGTTAAATAACCTCCCGATCAACCTTCAAGAGCAGAAGGCCGCCAGAGCTTAGAGCTGGCGGCTTTTTGTTGAGCTTCGCCATGGCTGATGAGCGCCCCAAGGGTTCTTATACCTACCCAAACACGTCAGATGATCCGGACCGGACGAACGTTTTAAAAAACAGATGGGGAATTGAAACCCATTCCGAGTTACGCGTGAAAGAGTATCGCGCGACCGCCGTGCGGATGGCGGAAATTGCTGAAGGCGACGGTCCAGAAAGGCAATTTTGACAAAGCCCACTTGAAGGCGATTCACGGCTGGATTTTTCAGATGTCTACGAATGGGCCGGTCATACGCGCAACGAAAGTCCGATAGTTGAGGGGCAGCGCGTAGAGCCGATCGGTGGCCTATCCAAGGGCGGCTCGTCATTCCTGCCCGGCTCGCGCATAGAAATGGCCTGGACGAGGCGTTGAAGCCGATCCGAGACCCGCAGGCCCTTCGCAATGCAACGCCCGAAAAGTTCGCTGAGCGGGCCGGAAGAGTCCTCTCAGAGCTGAATTATGTGCACCCGTTCAGAGAGGGGAACGGACGTGCCCAGGAGGCGTTTATTTCCGAGCTGGGCCGCCATTACGACCACGAGATCGACTTCTCCGCAATTACCAAACCGCGCATGATCGAGGCGTCAATCGAGACCACGAACGACCGTCCAGTCCCGTGATGAAGCACGTCATTGAGGACGCGATGAACCCGGGCCGTCGGGAGGCCATTCGATCCGCATTCGAAGACTTGCGCGAGGTCGGGGAAGAGCCTTTGCACCATCATGTTCGCACTGCCCGCGCCCAAATCACTGGCCACATTCTCGGCCACGACAATCGCGTCGCCAGCCTTGTGACCGATCAAGGGATTGTCGTCGCCGATCGCGCGGACCTGCCGGAGAAGTTGCCAGACGAGGAGGAGATCACCTTCACTGCCCGGTCGGACTTTTCCCGAGTGAGGCGAGAGCAGTCGGCCCAGGAGGCGCAATCGCAGCCGGGGCCAGCGCGGCAGCCACAGCAGGACCATAACCCGGAGTTGAAGGCGATCGAGGCGCAATTGACGGCACAGCGCAGTCGGGAGCGTGATGACCACGATCGCGAGCGGTAACCTGCCCACCGGCTCTTTAAGCTGCAAGAGCTATCCGTGAGCAGAAGGCGCCGATGTTCTGCGCCCTCTCCTTCCGTTGGGTGATTTGACGGACAAGCTACGATAGCCCCTCCCCCAGGCAACCGCTGGCGCGGTCCTCCACTTTTGTTGCGGCCCTTCGGGTGCATGGGCTCGCTTCGGCTATCTCCGTTTTTTGCCGTCAACCGACGGAAGGAGACGGCAATGCAGAGCATCAAGGACACCTACCAGCGCATTACCGATGCCATCATCGAGCAGCTTGAAGCCGGCACAAAGCCGTGGATCCGGCCCTGGCGCGGAAACAGCCGCGGCTCCCTCGTTCCCCGCCGCGCCACAGGCGAAGCCTATCGCGGGATCAACGTCCTAATGCTGTGGCTCGCAAGCGAGCTCGCCGGCTACGAGGAAAGCACCTGGATGACCTACCGCCAAGCTCAAGATCTCGGCGGCCAGGTCCGAAAGGGCGAGAAAGGTTCCCTCGTCGTCAAGTACGGCACCTTCACCCCCAAGGAGCGCGAGGATGACGACGAACGCGCAATTCCCTATCTCAAGGGCTACACAGTCTTCAACGTCGAGCAGATCGAGAACCTTCCAGACCGGTTCTATCGACCGGCCGAGGATCTGCCGGCGACGCCAGTTCCGCATCTTGAGACCGTCGAAACCTTCGTCCGCAACACCGGCGCGGCGATCACCTACGGCGGAACAACCGCCTGCTATCGTCCCGCCCCCGACGACATCCTCATGCCCGATCGGGCACGCTTCGCGGACGAGGTTCACCTCTACTCGACCTTGCTGCACGAAATGTCGCATTGGTCAGGCGCAAAGCATCGCCTCGACCGTGACTTGAGCGGCCGATTCGGCAGTGAAAGCTACGCCGTCGAGGAGCTGGTTGCCGAGCTCTCCGCTTCATTCCTCTGCGCTGATCTTGGAGTGGCCCACGATCCTCGCGACAATACCGCCACTTATCTGGAAAGCTGGCTCAAGGTGTTGAAGAACGACAAGCGGGCGATCATCACCGCAGCCGCCAAGGCTCAGGCCGCAGCCGACTTTCTGCACGAACTTCAAACGACTGGCATTCCGCCAGTATGATCCCGCGCAAAAGTTCCCCGCGGGGAACTGTGTCGCGAATTCCGTCGCCGCCGGCGGTTTGTTCGTCAGCGCAGACGGGCATCACTATTTGCGTGTGATGAATCTGGGGGAGGGGAAGGGGCTCGCTTCCCAGAAACGAGTTCCCCGCGGGGAACTATGGACAAGCTGCCGCTCTGCAGCCTAGGCCGCCGCATCATTAGCGCAGCCTTTTGCCGATCATCATGATCTGACCCACCTTCTCCGAATCGGGACGACTGGGTTGGCGCCAGTTCGACCCACTTCATGTTCAAGTTCCCCGCGGGGAACCGGTGGCAAACTTCGTCGTGACTGCTGCGTTTCGCCGGCACGGACGGGAATATTCAGGTTTTTGCTTCACGGTCTGGGGCGCTGCGTGCCTATTCCCTCTGGTGCCGGAAGTTCCCCGCGGCAAACTGTGAAAAACTTAGCCATTCACATCTGATCTGAATTCACGTGCCACAATTGATGCGCCGGGCCGAATCGGAGTACTGGTTAGTTGCGGAGAAAACTCGAAATTGCGGGTTTTTGAGTAGTTATGGGGTTGTTAGCAGATCGTTAACCACAACAGCGGTTAAGTGGTGAGAGTGACCACCAAGGATTCTTTTTGATGACGCGACACCTCAGCAGTCTTTCCTTCATGGAGAATTTCTCCAGCAAGCTCGAGCTGGCGTTGAACAATTTGAGCATGGCGCAGTTCCCGCCGGATGCGCGGCGCACTATGCGCAAGTTCACATCTACCGAAGTCGCTCAGCTTTTAGATGTCACCGAAGCCTACATCCGGCAGGTTGCTGCAAAGGAGCAGGGCCCTTCCCCCGAAATCTCCAATGGTCGCCGGCTCTATACCCTAGAGCAGGTCCTTGAACTGCGCATGGCGCTCGCCGCCAATGGCCGAAAGAAATGGATGAATCCGCGCCGTTCAGGCAACGAACAGTGCCAGATCATCGCAGTGACCAATTTCAAGGGCGGCTCCAGCAAGACGTCGACCACCATCCATCTTGGACATTACCTGGCTTTACGCGGCTACCGCGTTCTAGCTGTTGATCTTGACCCGCAGGCGTCGCTGACAGCTCTGCATGGCAATCTCCCGAACTTCGACTACAGAGGCGGGGATACCCTCTATTCGGCAATTCGTTTCGAGGATCCGGTTCCAACAACGTCGATCGTTCACCAAACGCATATCGCCGGCTTCGACGTGATATGCGCCGGCCTCGAACTCACCGAATTTGAAACGGCCGTCGCGCTGGAGATGCGACGGGCTGGAGGGACAGGCTTTCTGCTTCGCGTTTCCCAGGCCCTCGAACAGGTGGCGGACGACTACGATTTCATTCTGATGGATTCGGCGCCATCTTTGAACTTCTTGACGCTGTCATCCCTCACCGCTGCGACAGGCGTCGTTATCCCTGTTCCGGCGCACATGCTTGACGTGGACTCGACCGCCAAATTCCTCGAGCTCGCTGCATCATATATGCAGATCCTCGATGAGGTAGGCACGTCGGCGCAATGGGATTTCGCGAAGTTCCTCATTACGAAATTTGAACCTAACGACCACCCCCAGGCCAATATGTCAGCCCTCATGCGGCAGGTGTTTGGTGAAGACCTGCTGTTGAACTCCGTCATCAAGTCAACTGCGGTCGCAGATGCGCTCACCTGGAAACAAAGTCTGTACGAGGTGCAGCGGACGCGCTTCTCCGCTCCTAAGACCTATGACCGCGCCATCGAGTCCATCAATGCGGCCAACGCCGAACTGGAAAGCCTGTTCTGGAAGGCATGGGGGAGAGAATGAGCCGCAAGGATTCGAAAGGTCTGTTTGCTAACGTCCTGGGTCAGCTCGAGAGCTCGCCTGAAAGGGGAGGTGGTCAGAGAACGACGTCCCCACATCTTCTGAAAGTGGCGGCTGGGGTCAGGCAAATCCAGGAGCGCAGCGAGTTCGCTGAGCGGCTGCTGAAGGATGGCGGTCAGATCATCGAGGTTGACCCGGACGATGTTCTGGATTCGGCGATTCCGGATCGCTTCGCGTCCGCATACGATGCGGCGAATCTCACCGAACTCATGCAGTCGATGGGAGAGCATGGGCAGAGTACACCCGGCCTTGTGCGCGCAGTGCAGGGAGCCGCCAAGCCGTTTCAGATCGTTTTCGGTCGCCGTCGACTCGCAGCCGCCAAACTCTTGGGCATTAAGTTCAAGGCGATAGCACGGGATCTCAGTGATGAGGATGCGGTCGTTCTCCAGGGCGAGGAGAATAGCAATCGCAATGATCTCTCCTTCATAGAGCGTTGCCTTTTCGCGCATTCGCAGGAGGCGGCCGGTTTCGGTCGCGATGTGATCTGTAAGTCACTGAGCACTGGCAAATCGCATATTTCGGAAATGATCCGGCTCGCCAACACATTGCCGCGAGAGATTGTGCTGGAGATTGGCCCGGCCCGAGAGATCGGCCGTCGGCGCTGGCTAGACCTGGAAGCTCGATGGGCGGCACATGCGGAGCCGCTCCAGGCGGCCCGGGAAGCGCTCAGCCGACCCGAAACTCTGAGCGGAGGAAGCGACGTCCGATTTACCGCCGTCTTTGACGTGCTCGGCGCGGAGCGAGACTCCGCCTTAGCGACCGCAGACGCCACGCAGCTCGTAGCCCACGGCCTTGTTTTGGGGCAGGTGAGCCACGCCAAATCCGGCTCCAAACTCGCCTTCAACAAATCCGTGCCAGCTGGGTTCGTCGACTTCGTTGCGGCGCAGATTGAGACTCTGCACGATCAGTTCGTGCAGCGAAATAGATAGTAGTTCACAGAATTGGAACTAGGAGGATAACCGCAAAAGAAAAAGGCCCCCAAACGTTGCCGTCGTGGAAGCCCTTCTCTGTGTTCTAGCAGACCGAGAATCGCATTTCCCCGAATCCCAGTCAAGAGTCCTTTGGCACCGTTTTTTGGTGAGCGGATTTCTTTTGCCTTCTGAAAGGTAAAGGAAAATGCAGAGTCGAAATGTGACGACGCCCTTCGGGCGGCGGCCGATGTCGCTTGCCTTATTAAAAGGGCAGATGCGAGCGGCCGAGATCAAGCCGGGCAAGACCGCCGACAAATGGAAGGTGTTCCGCGACGTCTGCGAGGCGAGGGCGGTACTCGGTATCCAGGACCGAGCCTTGGCCGTCCTGGATGCGCTGCTGACGTTCTATCCGGCCAACGAGCTTTCCGAAGACCGCGGACTCGTGGTCTTTCCGTCGAATGATCAGCTCTCGGTACGTGCCCACGGCATTGCCGGTACGACCTTGCGGCGACATCTCGCGGCGCTCGTCCAGGCCGGTCTGATCCAGCGGAAGGACAGCGCCAACGGCAAGCGATATGCCCGCAAGGATGACAGCGGGGCAATCGAGGAGGCGTTCGGCTTCAGCCTGGCGCCGCTTCTTGCACGCGCCGAGGAGTTGGCGCACGCCGCGCAGCAGGTGGCGGCGGAGCGCAAACGCTTCCGTATTACCAAAGAAGCGCTGTCGATCTGCCGGCGCGACGTCCGCAAGCTGATCAGCGCCGCAATGGAGGAGGGGGCTGCCGGCGACTGGGGACGCATCGAAGAGGCCTTCCTCGAGCTGACCGGCCGCATCCCCCGCACGCCGACGACCGCGGATATAGAACCCGTCCTCGACGAAATGCAAATGCTGCGGGAGGAGATCGTCAACCGACTGGAAATTCAGGAAGAAACCCCAAAACAGGACAGCAATGCTGTTCAAAATGAACGCCACATACAGAATTCAAATACCGAATCCAGCAATGAACTTGAACCTAGCTCTGGAAAAGAGCAGGGGGCGAAGTCGAACCAGACAAGCCGGACGACGAGCGAGCCGATAAACGCGTTTCCTTTGGGCATGGTGCTGAAGGCTTGCCCCGGCATTGCCGATTATGGCCCCGGAGGGGCGGTGGGGAGTTGGCGTGACCTGAGGTCGGCCGCCGTCGTCGTTCGCTCGATGCTGGGGGTCAGCCCGTCGGCCTATCAGGATGCCTGCGACGTCATGGGGCCCGAGAGCGCCGCGGTCGCGATGGCGTGCATTCTCGAGAGGACAGGGCATATCCACTCGGCCGGTGGTTACCTGCGGGATCTGACGGGGAGGGCGCGACGAGGGGAATTCACGCTCGGACCGATGTTGATGGCGTTGCTGAGAGCAAATGGCGAGGAAGCGCGGCGCGTGTCGTGA